>NZ_JANMZA010000334.1:0-14193 GCF_031382685.1 Chamaesiphon sp. OTE_8_metabat_110
TGCTGTGAATATACCATCGTCCCCCCGCAAACTAAAAGTTCTGATCCTATCTACCCCGGTAGGTGCCTTGGGTTCTGGTTTGGGTGGTGGCGTAGAACTGACGATCGCCAACCTCGCTCGCGAACTCCAATCACGCGGACACACGATCGAGATCGTCGCACCTGCGGGTTCATACTTAGGCGATCTATCGATCGTCCAAGTCCCTGGCGAACTTCAGCTCACTGCCCAAACCCAGGAGCAAGCAGCCGCGATCGTCATGCCGAGCGATCCAGTCCTGGCAAATATGTGGGCAAAAGCCAGAAACATTCAGCACGATTACGACATTATTTTCAATACGGCTTTCGATTGGCTGCCATTTTACCTGACGCCGTTTTTCGATCGACCGATCGCCCATTTTGTCAGTATGGGTTCGCAAATTGCCGCGATCGATCTGGCAATCGAACGAGTCGCGATCGATTATCCGGGGACGATTGGCGTCTGTACGCGTACCCAGGCGGAAACTTTTCGGTTTGCCGATCTGTGTACTGTTGTGGGCGGTAGTGGTGTCGATCCGGCAGTCTATGAGTACTGCAAACATCCAGAACCAGCACTAGCTTGGTTGGGACGCATATCTCCCGAAAAGGCACTCGAAGATGCTGTCGCTGCCGCCCAGCGTACTGGCATCAAACTCAAAATCATGGGTAAGATTCAAGATGCGGCTTACTGGGAGCAGATCCAACGCGATTATCCTACCGCCCCGATCGAGTATCTCGGTTTTTTACCTACGCACGAGCTACAGCAAGCGTTAGGCACCTGTCAGGGGCTACTAATGACCCCGCGCTGGGTAGAAGCCTTTGGAAATGTCGCAATCGAGAGCTTTGCCTGCGGCGTTCCAGTCATCGCTTATCGGCGCGGGGGGCCTGCGGAAATCATCACCGATGGTAAAACCGGGTTTTTGGTCGAACCAGATAGTATAGAGGGCTTAGTGACTGCGATCGGTCGGCTGGATGAGATCGATCGCGCTGACTGTCGCCATGCTGCGGAAACGGTATTCTCGCAAGCAGCGTGGGGGAATGTGATGGAAAGTTGGTTTTACCGATTGGTTGAGTAATTGAGTAGGGTGGGCACTGCCCACCATCTAGGTTTCAGACTTTTACAACGTTATAAATATTTGTACTGACTACTTAAATCTAAGCTCATTATTCTACTTGAGATAAGCGATCGTCACACCACCGCCGCCATCTTTTTCACCTGCTAACTCAATACGACCGACTTGCGGATGATGGGAGAGGAATTCGTGGACTCCTTCGCGGAGTTTGCCCGTACCTTTACCGTGAATCACCCACATGATACCCGATTGATAGGCACGCCCGATCGCGCGTTCGATTTCAGTCTCGGCGTTCATTACTCTTTGTCCCCGCACATCGACAGTATTTGTCGATGTCCGAATTGCCACTGGTGTGGGGGTGGGAGTAGCAGTACCGGGAACTTTAGCCCCAGACTTTTTCGGCGGTGGAGTCGCTTTTTCGCCTGTCAATGATTCGATGTCGGCTAGAGCAACATTCATTTTCATGATGCCGAATTTGACATTGAGATTGCCGTTGTCATCTACTTCGCTGAGGACTTCGGCTTTTTGCCCGATTTTGGGAATGCGGATGCGATCGCCGACCTTCGGATTGAATCCTGGAGGCGGCTTGGGCGTCGATTTAGCTGGCAAGCGACGGTCGGACACGCCATCGAGTTCGGCGGTGGCTTGCTGGGCTGCCTGGGCGGTTTGGGGGCCTTGCTGGAGTTGGCGGATGACCTGGGCGATTTCGCCTTTGGCTTCGACAATGGCGGCTTGGACGGCGCGTTCTTGGTTGAGTTTGAGTTCCTGTTCTCGGGCTTGCAACTGCGCAGCTTTTTGGGAAACTTCGAGGTAGAAGGCTTCGGCTTGTTTGAGGATAGTCGCCGCTTCATTGGCTTTGGTTTCTTGAGTGCGCCGCTGGGCTTCTAGTCCCGCAATAACTTCGTTTACCTCTTGCGTCGCTCCCAAAATCACTTGCGATTTGGCATTCTCGATCACTGCTGAATTCAAACCCAATCTTTGCGCGATCGAGAGGGCGTTCGATCGACCGGGGATGCCCCATAATAAGCGATAAGTCGGCGCAAGATTGACATCATCAAATTCAACCGACGCATTTTCAAATCGACTGTCTTGATATTTGAGCGCTTTTAACTCGCCATAGTGAGTACTCGCGATCGTCAGCATCGCCCGATCGGCTAAATATTGCAACAGTGCGATCGCTAGTGCGCTACCTTCTGCTGGATCGGTTCCGGCTCCGACTTCATCGAGAAGAATTAGGGAGTTGGGAGTTGGGAGTTGGGAGTTGGGAGAGTGGGACTGTTGGGGGGTGGGAGAGTTAAATGAGTTTGTTAAGCCTTCATCAATGGTCGTTGTTACATTCGCATTACTACTATCAGGCAAAACTTTTTGTTTGTTAGCTTGTTCTGTCTCCTCGCCTCCCAACTCCCAACTTCCGACTCCCGACTCCCCAATCGCATCCAAAATCCGACTAATCCGCCGAATATGCCCTGAAAAAGTGGAGAGACTTTGTTGGAGGGATTGTTCGTCGCCGATGTCGGCGAGAATGAGGTCGAACCAGGGGATCTCAACTGGCTCGCGGGCGGGGATAAATAGCCCCACCTTCGCCATCAGAGCGACGATCGCGAGGGTTTTGAGGGTAACGGTTTTACCGCCCGTGTTGGGGCCTGTAATGGTTACTACGCGGATGTCTGGGCGAATCGAGAGATCGATCGGGACGACGGGAGATCCTTCTTCGTGACGATGTTTCCACGTCAGTAAAGGGTGGCGGAGTTGGCGGAGGGTGATGTAATCATTTGCGGCTCGATCGACAAATTTGGGCGGATTGGCTTCCAACCACAGACTATATCTAGCTCTGGCGGTGGCAAGATCGATCGTGGTGGCGACGACAAGCAGATGTTCGAGATCTTCGACTACTTCAGTAACTTTTGCCGTCAGAGCCGTCAGTACCGCTTCGATCTCCCGCTGCTCCTGGCGTTGGAGTTGGCGGAGCTGGTTGCCGAGATTGATAATTTGTTGGGGTTCGACATACAGAGTCGAGCCGCTCCCAGAGGTATCGTGAACGACGCCGGGAATGGCATCTTTGTGAGATGCTTTAACGGGGATGACAAAGCGATCGCCCCGTTGAGTGATTAATGGCTGTTGAACGGCATTAGATTGACGCTGAATCAGACTATTGAGCGACTTGTAAATACGATCGCGTAAGCCTTTGAGCTGGATACGTACCTGGGCTAATTTTTCATTAGCTCGATCGGTAACGTCGCCGCGATCGTCGATACAGTGATAGATGTCTTGCTCTAATTCTGGATACGTCCGCACGTCGGCTACCAAGCCTTGAAGTACGGGGATATTTTCTTCGCTGTCAATAGTCCGGCGCAACTTTCGCATTCCCGCGAGGGTGGTGGCGATCTCGTGCAACTCTTTTCCCGACAGCATTCCCTGGACGGCAGCGCGTTCGAGGGCATCGCCAAAATCTTCGATCCCATCTAAGGACAAGCCACCCATCAAGCGAGTTTCTAAGTCATACACCTCTTTAGTTTGGGCAAGTAGCTTCAGGCTGACACTCGGACTTTGGGGAATTACCAAATTTCTCGCCGCGATCGTGCCCAACTTTGTGGCTGCAAATGTCGCTACTTGCTGACACAATCGCGACCACTCCAATAACTCTAATGTCTCTGCCTGGATCGTCACTTACTCTGCACTATAAGGTTATATTCCTAACCATTATAGATGCTAGAGATTGGGGATTTGCAAGGTGTCAGCATCATCTCGACTAAATTTAGATCGGTTGGCTTTACCTAGCCGCAATCGTCAATCTACATCTATCCAATGGCAGATTTTCAGGCACAACAGTTCCGAACATTTCATTTTTGCTGCAAAAGATTACGCAATCTTAATTTATGTATGCAGATTGTGCCGTGATGTAAAAATCGCAATATGATAGCGGTCTGCTCGTTAAGAACACCCCGATTTCCATAGTATTTATCATGACTCAGAAAAAATCTTTTATCGAATCGTTATTCGATTTCTCGTTCAGCAATTTTGTGGCGATTAGAGTAATTGGCGTCCTCTATATCATCTCGATCGCTTTTACATCTTTGGTCTGCCTGGGGATTATCTTTGGTACGCTTACTAGTGGTGACATCGGGAGAATTATCGGTACACTTATTGTCACACCACTAGGGTGGATTTTTTATGTGATTTTAATTAGAATCGGTTTAGAATCTCTAGCTGCCGCAATTAAAACATCTGAAAACACCGCTCAGATGCTAGAAATCATGCGTAAACAAAACCCTTATTAACTCAGTGTGCGAGCGAGGGCGATCGGTGAATTTCCCCCTGCTCGATCGAGTCTTCAGTTATTTACCTCAATCGCCTAAATATATTTCCAAACCGCTCGATCGAAATAACATTGTCTTAATATTAATACTCGATTTCGATTCACTTGCTCCACGCTAAGATCGATCTAAATTGTACCAAGCCATCAGTGCTAATTGATGAACCTCTCGCCATGCTATTTGTTGCTCTTGGGCGATCGCCGCACAGTCCTCATACTCAGGATGGACATTAACGATCGAGTCATCATCAACTAAATTATTTCGCGCAACTTTTACCCGTACCGTTCTATATTTAGTCACAACAGATTTTATTTCTCTGGGCAATATCGATCGAGTCTGACGATCGCGCCGGATACCTAGTGTACTAGTTTCTTTAAAGATAATTTGTTCGCAATCATGTGCTGTAGCTATCGGACAAATAACTGTGAGTAAAATACCCGATCGCGATTTTTTCATCCCAATTGGTTGCGTAAATACATCTACAGCTCCAGCCGCAAATAATCGATCGAATATGTACCCGATCGCTTGGGGATTGAGATCGTCGATTTGAGTACTTAATACCTCGATCGTTTCGAGATATTCAGGGCGAACTGTAGGAGTTGTTGCCGCAGATGAAGCTATTTCAGTGCCCAACCATAAGCGTAAAATATTCGGAATCGGTAACTCGATCGTCCCCGCACCCAAACCGATTTGTTGGAGCTGCATGGCTGGCGGTGCGCCAAATTCAGTAGCGAGAGTGACAGCAATTGCCGCGCCTGTAGGAGTGACTAATTCCCGATCGATCTTGTTGCTATAAACGGGAACATTGCGGGACGAAAATAACTTAAGCACGGCGGGAACTGGTACGGGCAAAATCCCGTGAGCCGCGCGAACTGTACCGCCGCCTGTAGGTAGTGGCGAACAGTAGATTTTAGCGATATCGAGATAATCTAAGCCCAAACAAGTCCCGACGATATCGACGATCGCATCGACAGCCCCGACTTCATGAAAATGCACTTCAGCGGGGTCGATACCGTGGACGGCACCCTCCGCGATCGCCAATTGGCGAAAGATCTCCAAACTCCACTGCGTCGCTCTAGCGGGCAGATTTGCCGCCACAATCAGCTTTTCGATCTGGGGGAGGTTTCGCTGGGGAGTGTCGTAATGGTGGTGATGATGTTCGGTGTCATCCTCAATCGGCTCGGCGGCAACGATGTGAGTGTAGTGCTGTGACTGAAAATTTTTCGTGCTGTTAGCTGGCGGGTGAGTGTGTTCGCCCTCGTGGTGGTGATGTCCGTGCGAATGCTCGTGCGGATGTTTGTGAGCATGTCCGCGCTTCTCGGTAGTAGCGGTATCGATGCTGGCTGGCTCGGGATGAGCGTGAGGATGTTCGCGTTCGGCAGCATGGGAATGTCCGCGATGCGCTGAGGCGGCAGGAACTGCCGAGGCAATCGCCATCAAATCGACATGTACTTTGGTGGCAATTTGCCCGTTGTGATGAACTTTATTTGCCCACAGGTGATATTCAGCCCCAATTCCTAAGCGTGCGAGCTGGGTGTTGAGATATTCAATCGGGACGCCAGCATCGACTAATGCACCCAGACACATATCGCCAGCGATTCCAGTTTGGCATTCTAAATAGGCGATTTTAAGCATGGGGAGATGGAAGTTGGGAGTTGGGAGTTGGGAGTTGGGAGTTGGGAGTTGGAAGATCTAAAACCCTAAATGTCGATCGAAAATAAGGTGACTGACTTAACGATTAGTTGCGGCAGCTACCGTCCAAATAGATTTGAGTCGATAATTTAATTATTAACTATTAACTATTAATTATTAATTATTTTATATGGCGACTATTTACGAAATTCATCCTCAGACACCACAGATTAGAAAGATTGATGAAATTGTAGCGGCGCTGAAAAATGGTGCAGTCATGCTTTATCCCACCGATACAGTATATGCGATCGGCTGCGACATCAATTCCAAGTCGGCAGTCGATCGCGTCCGTCAGATCAAGCGGATGTCTAATGATAAACCCTTGACTTTTTTGTGTCAGTCTCTATCAAATATCTCTGACTATGCGATCGTCTCCGATCCAGCATATCGATTGATGAAACATCTCATCCCCGGTACTTATACATTCATTTTACCAGCAACCAAACTCGTTCCCAAGTTAGTTCAAGATCCCAAGCGCAAAACTACCGGGATTAGAGTCCCCAAGCATGTACTCTGTCAAGTCTTGCTCGAAACCTTGGGCAATCCGGTAATTTCTGCCTCTGCACACCTACAAGCTGAGGATGAAGATGACTCGATCGATCCCGTTGAGAAAGCGGTATTGTTCGATCGACTCGAAAAGCTAGTCGATATTATTATCGATGATAGTTCCGAACCCGGCATGGAAGGCTCGACAATCTTGGATATGACAATAGACCCTCCTGAAGTAATTCGGGAGGGTCTGGGCTGGTCTAAAGTCGCAGCTTGGCTCTAATCGGGAGACTGGGGGACGAGGGGACTGGGGGACTGGGAGACGAGGGGACTGCTTAATTACCTTTTACCTCTTACCTTTTACCTTTCCCCTTTCCCCTTTCCCCCTCTTACCCTAAAGCCTAAAGCCTAAAACCTAAAGCCTACTGAGGGCAGCGTAACAACCGATACCGAACGCCTCTTACGGTTTTATAACGACCAGTGAAACGACATCTGGTAGCACCAGAACAAGCGAGTACAGCACGACCAGCGACTCTGCGACCAGTGGGGCGACAGGCGGCATCGGCGGTAGGTGCAAATAAGGCAAGATTGAGGGAACATAATAAGCCAACGCTAACACTCAGGGCGATCGCGAGTTGACGAGCGGGTTGCTTTTTCATAAGAATATTTAATGAACGCTAGTTGTAATCTTCAGTCGGGAGCGGGACGATTCCTGACGATTATAATTGTTGGATTTGGTAGTTACAAGCTGTCGCGGTATAGAACGAGACAATCGGCTGAGATTTGGAACTGCTGGCAAAATGATGGCGATGGTGAAGTTGCTGTTGGGTAGAATAGGTGATGATAAATTTTGGGATTGAATAGACAGTGCAGCGAAAATCTCTCGCGATCGCTACTCCGGTCGGTAGTTTTAAAGGGGCTTTCGCTCATGGCGTGTTGACAGCATTAGAAGAAGCTGGCATCGTTGCTGATGCTTATGCTGCGGCATCTTCATCAGTGATTCCAGCGAGCTGGGCGGCGATTCTCTTGCAGAGAGGCTACGCCAACGGACGATCGCGATTGCCAATGAGCCAGGGACGATGTACCGTGATATGTTTCACATCGAGCCGATTTTCACTCACGAGCAGGGTGTCCCCATTGACATTATTCGTCCCGATGTTCAGCTCAAGGAACTCGGTGTAGACTTTACCAAAGCTACTGCTGCTGGATTGGTCGCAGTTTATCGTCACGGACGCGACAAAGGGCGAGAATTTGCTAAGGCTTGGAGTAGGTTTTAGAAATCGGTCTAATCTGCCGACCGTGCGGGCTTACTTTGTGCGACGGGGACGGCTGGCTTGGCAGTAGGCGCGACTAGATAAATTTGGAGCCGATCTGGAGCGACTTTATAACTATTTTCCTGCATCACACTCACTTGAGCTTGCGGATCGAATGCCCGAATAAAATTACTATCGACTTGTTCGGTGCGGATCTTCGCAGCTTGTAATGCTGTTTCGAGATGCTGTAATTTATTGCGTTGCGAGTAGTTATAGCCGATCGAGCCGAATAAAGCGATCGCTCCGAAGACGGATAAAGTTGAATAAGTAACTAATTTGGTCGCCGCCTCTAATCCCTGACGGCGATGTGCGTAGGCAGGATTTGGTTTAAGCTGCTTGCGGGGAGCAGTAGGAGCGGATTTGGGTATCTCTACAGTCGCCGTTTTCAGTGGCGATCGCACTACCTTAGATGATATCCGCCGCGAACGCTGCTGAGGAGGCTCGAAAGAAGGTAGTGCGCTCATAGAAATTAGTGTGACCCAATTGAAATTTTCATTATTATACGGCTTGTCACATCATTTAGCTTAAAAATTTTGATTCGATCGATAAGTAAATGCGGTTTCTCAGTGACTAACATTCAAAAATTGGGATGTAGACTCACCTACATCCCAATCGATCGACCGACGAGATCGGCAAACCGATCTCTGGGCTGATTTATTTGTACAGTTCAGTGGATAGACGCAGCGCCAACAGACCGGGAATCAGCGCGATCGCCAAAGCAACGTAAACTTGAGTATCAGACATGAAAATTTCCTCCAAACACAGGGATTTGACCTACACACAGTTTGCGATAATTTTGGGTGGTACTGGCGATCCTGTAACAAAATGTAGAAAGAGCGACCTATGATTAACTGGTAAATAGCTAATTTAAGTTAAGTACGGAGTGGGTGATTGAATAAACATTGGCTGCGGATCGCGATCGGGGTGGCGATCGCGAGTACGGTCGCACCGAGTTGGGCATTACCAACCGCCAACTCTGTCGGTAGCACGGGTATTGACGCATTGAGACTCCAACAAGCCCCCTATACCCTGACTGGCAAAAAAATTGCGATCGGACAGGTTGAAGTCGGTCGTCCGGCACAGTTTGGTTGGGACAAACCCGGCGAACGCTTGAAATTTAAACTCGAACAAATTTTTTATCAAGACGGTTCGCCCAAAGCTGATACCAATGTCGAACAACATGCCACGATGGTGGCATCCGTGATGATTAGTCGCGACAAAAAGTACCCCGGTGTCGCTCCCGATGCGCGACTGTATGCTAGTGCCGTCGGCGTACCCAAAGACACCGGACAGGCGGAAGAATGCCTCTCTACCCAGCATATCGCTACCCAGAATGGTGGTGACGTGCGGGCGATCAATCTGAGCTTTGGCGAGCCATTAGACCGCGATCCGCGTCCTGATGCCAAGCTAGATGGCAACGCGCTCTACACCCAATGCTTGGATTGGTCGGCACGCGTACACAATGTGACGTATCTGGTTGCAGGCAATCAAGGCAAGGGTGGCATCTCGATCCCGACTGACAATTACAACGGTGTTAATGTCGCTTATTCGACCACCCGCCAGGGCATTTATCAGAAATTAGATTTTGCCAACTTGAGTGAAACACCGATCGGTACTGCCAAAATTATTGCAGATCGCGAAGTCAATGTCGGCAATCGGCGCTCGATCGGCTTAGTTGCTCCAGGCGGCGGTCTGCGGCTCTATAATCTAGCTGGTAAAGTCACGACCGTCAGCGGTACCAGTTTTGCCGCGCCACATGCTACGGGGACGGTAGCATTGTTACAAGAGTTTGGCGATCGCCAGTTGCGGACTAAACATCGACTCCCAGTTGAGATCCGTCCCCAGTTGAGTCTCGACTCGCGCCGTCATGAGGTGATGAAAGCCGTTTTACTCAATTCGGCTGAGAAAATTCAAGATGCGGGCGATGGTTTGCGGTTGGGGATGACGCGGACGATCCTCGCTAAAAATAACCGCGATTGGACGGAATCTGAAGCCTTCCAAGATCGGCAAGTCCCACTCGACTACCAGATCGGTGCGGGTCAATTAAATGCCTTTCGAGCTTATCAACAATTTAGCTCCGGTCAGCATTCTGGCGTGTTGCCGATTCCAGCGATCGGCTGGGACTATCGATCGCTGGCGACCGGGCAATATCGCGACTATCCACTCGATCGCCCTTTGGCCGAAAATAGTTGGGTCGCCATCACCCTCTCCTGGGATCGACTGGTAGAATTGCAGGACGCCAACAACAACCGCCAGTACGATCTCGGTGAAACATTTCGCGATCGCGGTCTCAATCAACTCGAACTATATTTGCTACCCGCCAATGAAAATCGCCTCGATCGGAGTTTGTGGTCGTCAGTGAGTTCTGTCGATAGCGTCCAACATATTTTTCACAAAGTTCGCGACCCCGGCAAATACAAAATTCGCGTCTATTTCCGCCGCGCCATCAATCTCCCCCAACAATCCTACGCCCTAGCCTGGTGGACAGCTCCCGCCAAAAAATAGACTTCCCAGGGGACTGGGAGATTGGGGGACGGGGAGACTGGGGGACTAGGGGACAATTGCGGTTCTCATTACACTTTACCCTTTACCCTCTCCCACCTCCCATCTCCCATCTAATCTCCGACCGACTAAAAATGTGTACAAAGATAGATGTGCGATCGCGAGATCCCAATTTATAGTTAACTAAGTTTAGGTATAGCTCGCTCCCGATCGTACCGATTCGATCGACCGATCGAAAAAAACTTGCTTAAATAGTGCTAAACACTCAAAAAATGGGGATTTTAGATATATGGAGAAAAAACCATTATTCTTGACAAGATAATCGCCGATGACATTAACGCCAGATCCGGTTCAACAGCCAGTCCAGAGCATCGATAGCGACGCCTTAGATCGGTTGGAAACATTTCTCTATCTCACGCCCGTCATTGGAGTATTGCCGTCAATCTGGGCAATCTATCGTCGCCAACGCGACAAACGACAACTGGCAGTCTGTCGTCTGTCGATTTTCTTAGCGTTTGCTTGGTTGAGCACGTACCTGAGTCTAAATATCGGTGCCGATTTATCAGGAGCATCGACACTCGGATTCCGATTATTATTTCTTAATACTTTAGCTACATCTGGCTATTTCACAACGAGTTTGTGGCTAATGGTGCTACTGTGGCAAAGGAAATCTTTGCACTTACCCGGATTTAGTGCCCTAGCAGAACGCACGATCGGCTCCGAGCGCAATTATCCTAGCCGATTAAAATGACAGAACGCATTTTGGCAAGCCAAACAATTTAGTGTAAGCTTAACCCTGCGGCTGCTGGTATTGCAGCAACTCCTAAATCCCCAAGCTCGTTAACTGCACCCGCAATCATTAAACCCCACCCACCCCTAATAAATCGTGAGTAAAGTGGAAGCTAGAAAAACAGATCGACAACACCGCAAATCAAATAACCCCAATCCGCAAATGGTGCGCCGTCAGCATACTAAAAAGCGCAGCAGAGTAGCCTTATGGTTGTGGTTGGGACTCGGTAGTATCGGCGCGTTTTCGGCTGCTGCGGGGGCTTTTTTAGCGGTTTCACTGACATCTGCACCACTGCAACAGCGGACACTCTCGGCAGCAGATGAAGCATTTTTCAAGCAAAACGGTCGGGAGGCTTTCTCCCGAAATTTATTACAAGTACCAGAAGTTTCTCAACCAGTCAATATTCTTTTACTCGGAATTAAAACTAATATTTCTGATGTCAAGAATAGCAATGGCAAAGAGCGCAAAAAAACTGGCTATGATGCGGAGGTAGATTCCCTCGACGGCTTATCGGATACGATCATGCTGCTGCGCTTCGATCCGATGACCAAACGCACGACTTTTATGGGGATTCCTCGCGATACCAAGATCGAGCGGACGGGACGCGGTACCGAAAAGATTAATGCCGTAGACCAAGAAAGTGGCCCTGCAGCCGCAGCGCTGGAGGTAAGCAAGATTTTGGGTGGGGTGAAGATCGATCGCTATATTCGCGTCAATAATCTGGGAGTTGCCAAGCTAGTAGACGAACTCGGCGGGGTAACGGTAACGGTGCCTAAAGATATCAAATATCAAGATGACTCCCAACATTTCTATGTCAATCTCAAGGCTGGCAAACAACATCTCGATGGGATGAAACTCCTAGGATTGCTCCGCTACCGCCACGATGCTAATGGCGATATCGGTCGGATGCAACGCCAGCAAATGGTCGTTAAAGCATTACTCGAACAATCGCTCAACCCCATGACGATTACGCGAATTCCGCAGCTATTTACAGTCATTCAGCACCAGGTCGATACCAATCTTACCGTCGAAGAATTGCTGGCATTAGGCGGATTTTCGATGCAAAATGGCAAGTCCAAAATGCAAATGCTGATGATGCCAGGAGACTATAATGGCGACGGTAAACATGGTACGAGCTACTGGTTAGCCGACCAGAAAGGGATCCAAAACATGATGGCGCGGTACTTCGACCACGGTCAAATATCCTTAGAGCAAACTAACGCTGAAAATCTGCGGGTCAATATTCAAGATACCAGTCATTTCCCCGATGCTACTGCTCGACTTATCAAAAGGTTGAATAAAGCAGGTTATCAAAACGTGCATCTCGACAATAATCTCAAAATTAAGGAAGATCTCCCCACTACTCAATTTATCGCTCAAAAAGGTAATCCGATCGTTGCTGAGGGTTTAGCTAGTTTATTAGGATTTGGCGAAGTCAAAGTCGATAGTTCTGGCAGTCTGTACTCTGATGTGACGATTAAACTCGGTCGCGATTGGCTGCAAAAAGAACAAGACTACAAATCACTCAATCAAACAGTGAATTAGTTAGGGGTTAGGCTTTAGGCTTTAGGAGAAATTATGGAGGAAAGCAATAGAAACGATTTTGTTTTTACGGTCGCAGGAGGTCTATTAAACCGAGTAGAGGCAATGTCTTGACCCTGCTCGGTAACAGCCTGAAAATCACGACCTACTGTCTAAAATACATCATCTTCAATGCCGATCCACCATTCACCGAGATTCATTAGATCTTGGTGAATGTCTTCTATTTGCCGATTGTATTCCTCGATCGACAAATCGGCTTTGGCTTCTGCTAGCTTTTGCAAGCGTAACTGTACTAGTAGCCAGGATTTACCGATGCCATCTGTCGCTTCGATGTAGTGGGCGAGGTCGTTGCTATTCATCGGGAGTTAGTAAATAAGGCGATCGATAGTAAGAGATTAGCCACTGTGTTAAGCTTTGAGCGATCGCTCGAAGCGACGATTTACCTGTTGCCAATTAATCACATTCCACCAAGCGGCTAAATAGTCGGGGCGGCGGTTTTGATAGTTGAGGTAATAGGCATGTTCCCACACGTCATTACCCATTATGGGGTAATGACCTCTAGAGATCGGACTGTCTTGATTGGGGGTAGTAATAATTTTGAGCTTACTTTTGTCATTCACCAACCATACCCAACCACTCCCAAATAACTTGGTACCCGCCGCATTAAATTGAGACTTAAAGGTATCGAAACTGCCAAACTGCTGCTCGATTGCCGCTGCGATCTTACCTGTCGGCGCGCCGCCAGCTTTTGGTGCCATAATTCGCCAGTACATTGTGTGGTTGTAATGACCGCCACCATTGTTTCTGACGGTGGTTTGAATATCTTTGGGCAAGGTGTTCAGACTAGTCAGCAGTTGCTCGATCGTTTTTGTTTTGAGTTCGGGATATTTATTGACTGCGGCATTGAGATTTTTGACATAAGCGGCATGATGCTTGTCATGATGAAACTTCATCGTGGTGGCGTCAATATGGGGTTCTAGCGCCTTGTAGTCGTAAGTTAAGGGCGGTAGTGTAAATGAATTGGTAGCGGCAGTTGTAGCGACGGGAGCTGCCCAACTAGCATTATCGACACCCCCCAACCAAGTGCCCGCTGCACCGACGCCGACTAAATACAAGAAATTACGTCTGGTAGTCATGATGAGATCGACAGATGAAATATGTTACCAGTCTGACATATTTCGATCGCCTGCCACAGACGATCGTTGGCGTTGGCATCCTACGGTCGGTAATCGCCAGCACTCGGGGATTTGCGCTAAGGTGAGATTAATAGCAGCCAATTTCAGCGAAACGATCGGGACGAGAAAGTTAATCCGAGCCTAGAATTCCGGTACACTGTGGAATGGAGAAATTATATCAATCACAGTTAAGTTCAATGGAAATCGGTCAACAAGTTAAAGTTTTTCGCCTCAGAGATCGCGTATCAAATGGCGTTGTGAGTAAACTAGGTAAAGTAGGGACGGTTAA
>NZ_JANMZA010000341.1:0-3686 GCF_031382685.1 Chamaesiphon sp. OTE_8_metabat_110
CTCCACGTGATCGATATCCTTGATATCCACGTCACTCATTTGTAGCAGGGAGCTGAAGGACTGATGAACGCGCGCAGTTGTTTGATGATCAGTGAGTCAGTGAGTGTTCACAGTCAGTGATGAAAGCCAAACAAATATAGTTTGTGCTTTCGGGGCAATTGCAATTTGATTCCGACGGCTTGATGTCGATAATCTGATTCCGGTCGAGTTATCGCCAATTAGGTGTTCATCTCTGACTTTGTGGACGGCTCAATTCAAACATCGAATCACTGTTGACTAGATCGTACCAATTGCCGCCCATGCGACTGATATAGTTCACCTGAGTTGGATCGATTTCCCCGTTTACCATCAAGTATTGAGCGACATGGAAATAGACGACTTCACCAATGACGTAGTTTGCAGAGTTTACCTCGTCCCCATGCGAGACGATTTGATAGAGCCGACATTCCATCGCCATCAAACTCTCGGCTACTCGTGAGGGACGAATTTTAACTGTGGGTGCTGGAGTAAAACCAGCTTGCTCCCATTCACTCACGCCGGATTCAAAATCGATTGAGGCAATATTCACCCGCTCCTGCATTCCTGCGCTGACGACATTAATCGTAAACTCACCAGTGGCTTGAATATTTTGGAGTGTATCCTTGAGCTTTCCGTAGCGATTGGTAAGTGGTGAAAAGGCAACTGAGGGTGGATTGAGTCCACCCGCCATAAAAAAGCTAAATGGGGCTAAATTTGGAATGCCATCGGCAGAGATGGTGGATACAAAGGCAATTGGGCGCGGTGCAACCAGATGGTTGAGCAATCGATAGGCTTCGGTTGGGGATAACTGGGCGCAGTCAAATCCTAAGTAGGGCTGTACGACAGTTCGATCGTGGGGATTTTGTGACATGGGATTTATGAGAGCGATCGCATGGGACAATTTATATTGTGAACGATCGTCGATTAGCAACGTGCAAGCTTTGCGTTGAAGATTAAAATCTTGGATTAGAATTATGGCTCTAACGCTGGACTATCCAGATAATTGGTCGGACATTGCCACCACAGTTAAGCAAGCGGCAGGTTATCGTTGTAACCGCTGCGGTTTGAAGTGTTTACCTCCACATAGTAGTTACCGCCATCTCGATCTCTCGCTCAGACGCAAGCTCTCGGCGCAAGTTCACCATTTAGATGGCAATCCCGCTCAGAATGATACGTCCAATCTAGTTTGTTTATGCAGCGGGTGTCATTTAAGAATGCACCGCCATCGCCCTCAACCTACGCCAGGGCAATTATCGCTGAAATTGAAACTACCAAAAGTTCGCAGATCTCGCCAGAACAAGCAAAATTGGCAGCTAACACTTACCGATCTAATCGATCGATTGCCACAATTACCACTGATATTGCATCGACAACTGAAACTAGATTTGTCTACTAGAGATACCTGCTTTACAACAGAAGTTTAGGAGAAAATAAAACCAAAAGACCCGCTCTATCGCGCATTAAATACCTGTGGGACAACGTTGTCCCACACTTAAACGATCTATTGCTGAAGGCGACTGAGATGGCGGCTGAAGCTCAGAACGTTTGAGTTTAAGAGCTTTTTGGATTTCCTTGAGTGCGCGTTCGAGATCGGCTAGTTCTTGGGCATTATTAATATCTGCCAACAACTTATTAACCTTCCCAGTCACTTTAACGACTCGATCTGGTTTAATTACAGGAGTGGGGACATGAGTATCGATCGTATCTTCAACTAACATTTTGGTTTCAATTAAAGATAATTTGTCCTCAGTTATTTGTTGAATTACCTCGGCTCTAATTTTCAAGGCATCTTCATCTGACTGTCCCAGATATTCAGGGGTAAGCCTGTCAATTTGCTTTGCCTTGCTACCTTCAATTCCATACTCTCTAATCGCCGCTTTGACATCATCTGACACTTTTAAAAGGGGGAGAATATGCTTATTAATACTAGCGGGATGAAGTTGTAAGCCTAAGATCGTCTGAAAAATCTGTTTTTCCTCATCTTTGTTCTCTAGACTATCCAGCCATAATTGTTGAGTCTGGGGATCGGCTATTTTGAGAGTATTAAAATCTGGAGCGGTACCCTCTCGCTCCATCTGACGCAGAGCGGCATGAAGAGCCTTCGGAATCTCAGTTTCTCGTCCAGCCCAGTTGGGATAACGATCGACTGTCAGTTTAATTATTGCCTCAGCGATATCCAGATCGTGGAGACGTTGCGATTGAATACTGGTAACTACCTGCCGCTCGAAGATTTCTGTCGCATTCAAGGATTCTGCCGAGGTTAAAAACACCGCGTCCAACTCCTGCCACTCTAGTTTCTGAGCACCTCGCCAGCGTAATTCACCTTCAAACAACTTATATCGATCGCCATTTGGAATTACAATAATCGGCGTGAGTTGACCCTTAGTGCGAAGGCTTTCAGCCCGTTCTTGAATTAAAGCTGGGGGAAATACAGTTCGTGGTTGAGCTTCATCACGATCGATCGAACTTATTAAAATTTTATGAATTCCAGATCGTGCCGCTAATTGTGCGGTGAGCTGCTCGATCTGAAGTTCGAGTTGAGACTGCTGGGCACTATTTAGTTCTAGGGACTTTAACTTAGCAACTTCAGATTGGAGATTCTCTACTTGAGATTGTAAACCCTCGATTTGTTGATATTCCCTAGCACCTTGAAAAGAATCGCGCAATCCGCTTAATTTTTTAGTCTGACTAGCCATATGATTATGCCTCGGTTAATAATTCCACAATTTTGTCGGTAATCGGGTCGAAATCTTTAGCAGCATCACAGCCAGGGCGATAAAGCTGAAGCGGCAATCTTTCCAAAGACGCATTGAGATAGTAATTAGATTGGCGAATTGCAGGGAAGCAATGAATCCCCATCTCTTCAATTAACACTGGCAAGGTATCGCTCAGATCGATATCAGTGCGAAGTTTCCCCTGTTTATTCAATCCCAGAAAATTCCGGTGCATGGAGGTTTCAGCCCAGTCTACTCGATTGGGAACGAATCCCAAGATTTCTGGCTTGGGGCGCAGTCTCAATTCTGACAGTTGCCTAAAATACCACCGGATAAAACCAGCAAAGCCTTCAGCATCCTTATTTTCTGGCTTAATTGGCGATAGAACGTGGGTGCTAGCAGCCAAGGCAACGACCCCCATTGGTTCTAAGGTAGCTGGGGTATCGAATAGAATGACATCGGCAGCTAGGGGGTAATCTTCGAGCCGATCTTGCAACAAATAATGTCCGCGCGGATTGAGGGGAATTTCGCGAATTACTCGCTCGATCGCCTCACCACCTTGGATAGCGGTAATTTTGTCAGTTTTTTCTGCCCAGACTGGTTTAAGTGGATAGTTTCCAGCAAAATCAGGCTCGAAGACCGTCGAGATCGAGTCTTGTGGTTCTGGATTCATGGACAATCCAGTGAAGGTACTCAAGGAACTAGAGATATCTAATTCGATAATCGTCACCTTAAATCCTTTGGCAGCGATCGCATAGGCTAAATGAACGGCAGCAGTTGTTTTACCAGATCCGCCAGCATTACTGGCAATACAAATCCGAATTTGTCTTTGAGCCACTTTGGACTGGCTACTTTTTTGCGGTAAGGTCATGTGGTAGATATGCGAACTTTACGCAAGCGTGTGGGACAACGTTGTCCCACACGATAGATTGAACCATATAAAGTGCAAATCTG
>NZ_JANMZA010000395.1:0-3114 GCF_031382685.1 Chamaesiphon sp. OTE_8_metabat_110
GCTGAATCGCCACCTCGTCCCCAGTTATGTCATCTACCGTGTGTACACAAGTCGGCTAGACTTCGTTTCTAGATCTGAATCCCCCAACCCCCTTAAAAAGCGACCCAAATCACGCGGAGGTTCCCTCCGCATGTGTTTGGGTCAAGACAGCGGATGCAATCACGCGGAGGTTTGTCTTGTCTCGCTGCTTGGTGCGCTAAACCCTCGGGGAACCCTACGTATGGCGCATCCGCAAACCGTCGGGGAACAGAGGCGTGCGCGAGCCGTTCCGACCCATGGCTTGCGCCAAGCAGGGGGCTTTAGATCCGGATCTTAGGGTTTCAGATGATTCTAGTAATTGAAATAATTGTGCCGACCTACTTGTTATTGTCATTATCCATCTGTTCTAAAATACGCATAACAACCCAATTCTCAATTCTCAATTCTCAATTCTCAATTAATTTAATACAGTCTGCGGAGTTTTAGTTCGATTTTGCACTTCTAACCAAATCAATAAAGCATTGATATCAGCGGGATTGACACCACCGATGCGGGTGGCTTGTCCGATGGTGGCAGGTTGCACTTGGGCTAACTTTTCTCGCGATTCTTTTGAGAGGGTCTCGATCGAGTGATAATCGATATTACTCGGGAGTTTGCGATTTGATTGTTTGCTAACTTGGTCGATTTGATGTTGTTGGCGGCTCAAGTATCCGGCATATTTAATCTCGATTTCGGCTCCTTCTTGTTCGGCAATAGTTAAATCTTTATTACCCAATTCAAATTTGAGTAAATGTGGATAATGTAAGCCCGGACGACGCAAGAGTTCGGCGAGCGTAATCGAGCCTTTAATAACTTCCCCAGTCGCTGCTGTAATCTCTTTTCCAGCGGGTTCTAGTTCCTTCACGCGAGTTTTTTCGAGGCGGTCTTTTTCAGCCAGAATCTGGGCTTGCTTGTTGGTATATAACTCCCAGCGGCGGTCGTCAATCAGACCGATTTCGCGACCTAATGGTGTCAATCTTCGATCGGCATTATCCGATCGCAATAATAGCCGATATTCCGATCGACTCGTCAGCATTCGATACGGTTCGCGCAGATCTTTGGTACACAAATCATCAATCAGGGTACCCAAATAACTCTGTTCGCGCGGAAAGACAATCATCTCCTGATGGTTGACAAATCGCGCCGCATTTACCCCCGCGACAAATCCCTGTCCCGCTGCTTCTTCATACCCAGTAGTACCATTTACCTGTCCCGCACAAAACAGCCCCTCAATCTTTTTGGTCATCAGGGTGGGATAACACTGCGTCGCGGGGAGATAGTCATAGTCCACCGCATAAGCCGGACGCAGCATCACGCACTTTTCCATCCCTGGGAGTGTCCGCAGCATCTCGACTTGGAGGCTTTCGGGGAGTCCAGTGGAGAAGCCTTGAATGTATAGCTCGGGAATATCCCGCCCTTCCGGTTCTACAAATATCTGATGACTTTCCTTGTCGGCAAAGCGGACGATCTTATCTTCGATACTCGGACAATATCTTGGCCCTTTGGAGTCTACCCAACCACCATAGACGGGCGACAGATGGAGGTTCTCACGAATCAGGCGGTGAGTTTCAGGAGTCGTCCGCGTCAGATGACAGGGAATCTGTGCTTTTTCTACCCACACTTCGGGATCGAAACTAAACCAGCGCACGCGATCGTCCCCCGGTTGTGGTTCCATTTTAGTGTAGTCTACCGATCGTTTATCTACCCGCGCTGGCGTACCAGTTTTGAGTCTACCAGTTTCAAAACCTATCCGGTGTAAAGTTTCCGTCAACCCCGTCGCTGCAAATTCACCCGCACGTCCGGCAGACATCGACTTATTCCCCACCCAAATCGTCCCGCCGAGAAACGTTCCAGTAGTGAGGATGACCGCCTGACATTCAAACGCCGCACCAAAATAAGTCTCAACGCCAATTACCCGATTATTCGCATCCAGAACTAAATCCGTCACCATTCCTTCCCGAATGCTCAGATTGTCCTGATTTTCAACGATATTTTTCATCACCGCTGCATATTCGCGCTTGTCGGTTTGCGCGCGTAATGCCCACACAGCGGGGCCTTTAGAGTCATTCAAGACCCGTTTCTGGAGATAAGTGCGATCGGCCATTTTGCCGATTTCACCACCTAATGCGTCGATTTCATGGGTGAGCTGGGACTTGGCGGGGCCACCGACGGCGGGATTGCAAGGTTGCCAACCGATTTTATCCAAGTTGAGGGTGAGTAATAGCGTCCGACAACCCAATCGGGCCGCCGCTAGTGCCGCTTCACAGCCAGCATGTCCGGCTCCGACGACAACAATATCAAAAGCATCTTGGAATTTTACGTCAGGATTCATAAACAATGGGGAGGATCTGATGTTTAACTTGTCCGCCCTGAAGATCTAGGTGCGATTGGGTCTATCTCTATTATATTCTGCTCCTTTGGCGATCGATCTGGGAATAATACTGCTAATGACTCGTCAAGGCACTAACGAATTTTGGTGTCCTGGCGATCGCCTTCGATATCAGTAAATCGGGTTTTGCGCTACCGCCTAATGATGTGGATTTGACTTAATTTAGCTAGATTCAGCAAATTGGCGCATTACTTGGTATAAGATCTGCTACATCTATTGCAACCGTAGCTACTGTGAACTAAAACAGCCAGTTTTACCCGCTACTTATCCATTGCCCTGCATCTATCTTATTGAGCGATCTCAAAATGCTGCTAAATTTTTGGTCTGAATCTATTCCCAAGTGCCCAAAATGCGGTACCGATCGGATCGGTCGCGCTCATCGCATTGGTGGCTGGGATCGATTGTACTCTCTAGCTAATGTCTATCCCTACCGTTGTCGCCAGACTCAATGTAAGCAGAGGTTTCGCCGGATTGGTAGGAGTATGTGAGGTTTAGCTGAAGCAATTTTTATTCAGAGCGAAGACATCCGCTATGGCTAAAAAAGTTAGTAAATCGAAGGCACATTTAAGCCGAGCAATTACGCTAACTTTCAGCGTAATTGCAAATAGTTGCGATCGATTCACAGGCAAAACAAATTATCATACGATCGAGTAGTATTCGTTCATCACTATGAAAACTTGGCTGGCTACCTGTGGCATCATCGCGCC
>NZ_JANMZA010000401.1:0-6797 GCF_031382685.1 Chamaesiphon sp. OTE_8_metabat_110
TTTTAATGGCTCGATCGAAAAAGAAATTGTAGTAATAAAGTAAACTGTAATGATGATAATAAAGTTACTAAAAATTGCCAGTAAAGCTAGCTGCTGACTATTAGTAGTCCGAAATCTGACCGCAGGAATAGTAATAGTTAAGTTTGTTTCATCAGCAACTACTCGAATCGGACTATCGATCGGTTTGCGCGGGCGATTATTGGCAACTAGTGGTGGAAGTTTCTGCAATCCTCTCAGGACGGCAAGTGCTTCCGCCGCAGTTGTAAAGCGCTGTTCGACTGTCGGTTCGAGCATTCGATCGAGCCAATCGGCAAATTTGCGCGGTAATTGTAGAGACGATCGAAAGTTAATTTTGAGTTGTTTGTGCGGTAACTTACTCGGATCTTCACGCGTTAATAAAAATAACAAAGTTGTCGCCAAGCCATATAAATCGGTACTTAAATATGCCTGTCCGCGAAACTGTTCTGGAGCCATATAGCCATACGTTCCGACTACCGTACTCCCACCAGTCACTGTTTGGTGATAAGTATCTTGAACCGCACCAAAATCGACGAGATAGATTTTTCCCTTGGGGCTTTTAATTAAGTTTTGGGGCTTAATATCGCGGTGAATTACTGGAGGAGCGAGACGATGAAGATAGTTGAGAATTTCCAGTACTTGAGCTGCAATTTGTTCGACTTCGGCTACTTCTGGTTGCCAGCCGCGATCGATTAATACCGATAGCGGAGTTCCGGGTGCTAAAGATTGGACGATATAGAATTCTCGATCTCGATCGGTATCGATTTGGAAGTAATCTAAATATTGCGGAATTGCCGGATGATTCAATTGCGCTAAGATCTTCGCCTCCCGCTCGAATAACTCGATCGCTTTCCAATCCTGAGCGCGGCGTAATGACATCACCTTAATTGCGACAGTCTCATCAGTTTCGAGATCTTTAGCAGCATAAGTAGTCGCAATCCCGCCTTGTCCTAAGATATTAATAATTTGATAGCGATCGTTCAGGATTAGTTCACCTTTATACATATTAGTTTGGATGTTGAGGCTTAGTCA
This sequence comes from Chamaesiphon sp. OTE_8_metabat_110, assembly GCF_031382685.1. Lineage (NCBI taxonomy): Bacteria > Bacillati > Cyanobacteriota > Cyanophyceae > Gomontiellales > Chamaesiphonaceae > Chamaesiphon > Chamaesiphon sp. OTE_8_metabat_110. Next base: position 1,051 of record NZ_JANMZA010000401.1, read on the forward strand.
ATTTTGAATAAATATATCAATCTAAAGTTATACCTAGCAATGCTAATAATTGAGCTGGAGCTGTATAGTCATTAATATTCTGAGAGCTTACTATTTTTGATTTGATTACTTCAGCAATCAAATATGAGTTGTTTCTCATTTTCATGCCTGAATTGCTATAGTAAAAGTAGCTGCCACTAAGATTACAGGTAGTATCCATCTTTGCTCCAGCATGAATCAGATAAGCAATTGATTTATTAGGGCTTGTGCGATTTGAAGAGTTTTTGATATTGAAGTAACTTGATAGTCTAGGATAATATGGCATCAAATCTAGAACGATCGCCGTATGCAGAGGAGTACAGCCTAAATTGTCATAGCTATTATTAGGATCGATACCTCGATTGAGTAAAAGCTTAACTATTTCACCATCTTGATGAAAGCTTGCAAGATGCAATAATGATAATTGATTATTATCTGGATATACTCGACCGAAATCTACACCTTTACTAATTAATACGCTCACTAGATCTGGTCTATTTTTTAGAATTGCATAGTATGCAATTGAATTACTCTTATGAATCTCACCTAATCTTTTCTCTTCTAGATGCAATGCTTGTGTCATCTTTGACTTGATTTGACACTGCTCATTATTTGCAGGAATACAACCAATTGTTTCGGGAGTTTCCGCTAAGATTTTTCTATGGAGTTGAATATTCTTAAGAATTTTCTCCTCAATGTGAAATGGAGTAGCAGAGTCGCTAACATTGGCACCATATTTGACTAGTAGCATAACTACTTCTGGTAAATCATTCTCGATCGCGCGCTCTATTAAGGAAATATTTTTTGCATCTTTAGTATTAACATCAAACCCACGATTGAGATATGATTGAATACGCGATAAATCGGGATTTTCTGACATCGCTTTAAATGGTTCATTCGAGATAATGCCAGCCATGCTCAACCAGTAATATTTGGATCGATCGAATACCCCGAAAACCAGTACTAGTGATGCTAACCCAATGGCTCCAATCAAAGCTCGATCGAACTTACTAAATGTCGGTTTGAACTTCTTAGATTTGGGTGGATTTTTGAAGACTTCTAAGGCTTTGGTAGATGAACTAAAGCGACTCCCGACATCTGGCTCTAGCATTCGTTCCAACCAGTCGCCAAAACTATTCGATACCTGCAACCTGTCGCGAAAATTTAAGCGCAAACCATCTTGCGGAATTTCAGCAGGCGATCGATGGGTGAGTAGATGTAAAATAGTCGCACCTAAGCCATATAAATCCGTCGCAGGTACGGCTTGTCCGCGAAACTGTTCGGGAGCCATATAACCATAAGTCCCAACGACGGTACTACCCCGCATAAAGGTGTCGTGATAGGTTTGTTGTACCGCTCCAAAATCGACGAGATAGATTTTGCCGTCATCAGTCTTGAGGATATTACTCGGCTTGAGATCGCGATGCACGATCGGCGGATAATGACGGTGGAGATAGATTAAGATTTCGAGAATCTGGATGATAATTGGCTTCAGTTCCGCTTCGGTGACGCGCCAGCCAGAGCGCATCCATTCTAATAAAGTTTCACCCGGTGCTAATTCTTGGACGATATAAAAATAGCAATCGCCATCGCTGTCAGTTGTAAAATAGTCTAGATATTTGGGAATGCCATCGCGATCGAGTGTACTAAGGACTTTGGCTTCCCGCTCGAATAATTCGATCGCTTTCCAATCATTCATCCGATCGAGCGATAAGGCTTTGAGCGCGACTGGTTGCTGGGTTTGAGCATCAATTGCGCGATAGGTAACACCGCTACCACCTTCACCTAAGATGCCGAGAATGTCATAGCATACCGCCTCGGCGGTGCCGCTGCGAGCGATGACTTGGGAGGGATGGGTGGCTGATTTCACGATCGCGTGTCTGGATTACTCAATAGATTTAGAGTACCCAGACGATCGCCAGAGTGCGCTATCGCAGATCGGATTGTTACCTAAAGCCCAAAACCTTGCTTGGTGAAAGCCATGGGTCGGAGCGGCTCGCGCACGCCTCTATTCCCCGACGGTTTGCGACTGAAATCGCGCTGAGGTTCCCTCAGCGTGCGTTTCAGTCAAGACAGCGAAAAGTGCGTTCTTGGGGTTTCCCCTGTCTTGTCGTTTTCTTATTCGGGGGGAACCCCCGAATAAAAACGCCGCAAGTGAAGCACCTTTTCAAGACAGCGGATGCGCGATACGGAGGGTTCCCCGAGGGTTTAGCGACCCAAATCACGCGGAGGTTCCCGACCCATGTGTTTGGGTCAAGACAGCGCACCAAGCAGCGAGACAAGACAAACCTCCGCGCGATCCGATCCGCAAAACCTAAAGCCTTTTATTTGTCCATACAAAACTGATAGTACAGATCGTTATCTCCAAAAGGCTGCTTATTAGATAAATTTCTGAGCCAATTCTCATCGATCGATCTTTGTCCGAGTTGTACGGCATGAGGACGACTAATCGATAGCTTGGTTGACATCCAATCTACCATCTCTCGCCCGATCGCGCAGCGGAGATATGGGAGCCGAAAACTTTGCGATCGATTCTCAATTTTGACTCCTTGTGGCGATCGCATCTCTTCGACTAATTGAGCGAGATTGAAATAGGTAACGATATCATTAGCATCTTCAACAATTTTGAGAATATATCGATCCTCATACCAAATTGTCTCGATTTCGCCATCTGCTACTAGCAAGCAAGCCACTGCTGGCTCGGGATCGAGGTAGCTGCGGCGCATTTCCGCGATCGCAACTTGACGTTGCTGATGAGGATAAGAATTACCACGGACAAACAAATTACCTTGATAATTTACCCCGCTCACAATTTCTGATATCGTTCCGAACTGACGTACAAGTTGACAATAACTTACGTCTTGTGACTTGAGTAACATGCCACCTGATTTCCTAATAAAACTAAATTGAACTTATAAATAACCAGAAATAGAATTAGTACTAGCTTGGATTTAGATGATGAAACATCGATGAGTGTAACGATTACAGATAGCAGCTTAGTTCCCGATCGCCATCGACATGGATATCATTTAATATACCCATCGATGTTGTAAATATTCACCTCTTCACAAAACATCCTAGCAACGATTGCTGCTAGGATACTTTTGGATCGGATATCTGCAATCTGCCGAGTGAATCGAGGTATGCCCACCGCTCGATCGAGCGATTTACTGGACGTCTTGTGGTAACTCTCGTTGCGCGAATGGCATCGAGCGGCGCAAATCGTCTAAAGCATATTTGATATCTTCACCTGGATCGATCGCAATCCAACCATCCGACGTCGCTACTCTGGTTTCAAAATGCAAGTGAGGGCCAGTAGAGTTGCCAGTGCTGCCAACCTGACCGATGACCATGCCGCGTTCGATTCTTTGACCTGGTTGGACGAATACTTCGGAGAGATGACCGTAGAGGGTCTGCTGGATGCCATTGTGTTGAATGACGATGGCCTTACCATAGCCACCCTGCCAGCCAGCCGAGACGATGACCCCCGATCCAGCAGCTACGACGGGTGCGCCCATCGGCGCACCGATGTCTACCCCAGAATGAAAACGGCGACTACCTGTGATTGGATGCGTCCGCCAGCCAAAGCTGGAGGTGATTGGTGCTGGGCTGCTCAGTGGATAAACGATCTGGGTACTCTGCTCGTTGCCAGGGTTGACGAATGCTATTGGTGTGGATGGGGATCGACCGCTCGCCGCAGGGCGCACGCTGGGGATGGCGGGTACTGTTGGCACGGTCCTAGTTGTGACGATGGGCAACTGAGCGACAGGACGCACTTCGATCCGACTGGAACCTGATGAGGGGATCGCGATCTGGATTGAATCTGGAGCTACGGTAGTCACTGAAGCGGTAGTTTGTGAGGTAGCTCCGGGCTGGAGGTTGCGATTAGTGGTTGCGGCTGGTCGCATCTGAGTCAGAACTGGCGGTTGAAATCTAGTCGAATTGCTGGTGCTGTTAGGTACCACCCCAGGCAGGCTGGTTACTTTGGGGACTGTTCGATCGCGATTTGTGCTAGTAGTGCTACTGTTCGCTGATGTTTGATTGACAGTCTGGGGTCTGAGATAGCTCGGCTGGATCTGGCTGCTAACACTTGAGACTCTTTCCCTAGTGCGACGATCGGGAATTTTGTGACTCAGGGGCGCTGGCACGAGAATATCGATCGATCTTTGACTATTTAGGGGGTTTGACAATGAACCATTAACACCCACAGTGTAGTTATCGGCTGTCAATATATCAGTATGTTGTGGCGGGACGATCGTGCCTGTGGGCGAGATTGCCGCTGAGCTGGGCGCAACTGCAATCGGTACTTCGCGATTTGGCAGTTGTTCTGGAGCGATCTGAATAGGAACTTGCTTGGGAGCCACAGGTAGAGAAGGGCCATATATTTCCCGCGCTGGATTGGAGATACTGCCAGCCGCCGAGCTGACGACTGGCGCGTTGACTCGCTCCTGTTTTGGCAATCCAGCCGTAGAGATCGGCTTGAGATCGGCCCAGACAATCCCGCTGCTACCGATGAAGCCGAGACTACCCAGCCAAGCGACAATCTTGAGTAACAACGGATTGCGGAAGAAAATACTCAACCGAGGTTGCTTGGATGTAAGATCTGATATCGTTTCTGCCTTGCTGCTCATAATTTTTATAAATTTAACGCAGTCTTTATTCGGGACTATTCATCCGCTCTAGACACAGGCAAAATCGCTAGATACTGCATCTGTCTAAAGTCACTAACTCTCGTAGCCCAAACTGAAGGTACCGGGCGTCAGATCCGCCGTCGTTACTGTAGTTGCAGTTGTAAAACTGACGCGTAACTCACCCAGGGGCGAAATACCGATTACAGTTCCTAACCGACCATTAACCAGTACCGAACGTCCACGAGCGTTGAGTAGTTCCAGATAGTCCGACAAGAGACCTTCGATCGTTGTAGGAGTGCACCGTTTGTACCCACTTATAATTCCCCTAATAGTACAGCTTGTTAACATCTCCATTGAAAAATTTCGGTAATTTGGCTGATAATCATTGCTAGGTGCTAAATTTATTGCTAGGCCTTCGACGGGATTTGTATAATTAATTCCAACTCCCACGACCGCATCTTGAATCCGATCGCCACTAATTCGGGTTTGAGTCAGGATGCCACCTAATTTTCGACCGGATAGCATCAGATCGTTAGGCCATTTAATCGCTACAGGCAGCCCGATTTGTCTTAAACTGTGAGCGATTCCCCAGACGATTCCGATCGTCAATTGATGCACATTACTTGCTGGTAAATCTGGCGCGATCGCTAGTGATAAATACAACCCACCCGGCGCGGAATTCCAAGTACGTCCCCGTTGTCCGCGTCCGGCAGTTTGCCTGTCGGCAATGACAATCGTGCCGGGAGGAGCTTGCCCATCGGTAACTAATTGCGATAGTTTTTCATTAGTTGAGGCAAGTACATCAAAAGTATAGATATTAAAGTCTAAATCTAAATCTTGTTGACTTTTGCAATCATTGAGAGAATCTGCTGTTAACAGAAATAATAATTTTTGACAGTTCACTAGAGTACTTTATAAGTTAAATTATTTCAACGATTTCGGTATAGTCAAAATCATTAGGACTGTGCTGAATCAATGGATAACGACGACCATTGAGATCGAGATAATCTTCAGGAGCATCCGATTTAGAAGTATAGTAAGTCAGTAGATATTGCTTGCCAATTTTTGGCTGCATTTGCGTTTCCACTTCATCGCGCC
>NZ_JANMZA010000483.1:0-5347 GCF_031382685.1 Chamaesiphon sp. OTE_8_metabat_110
GCATAATCAGAAACCAACCCATATCGGGACGGACATTAGTCACCAATCCATACATTTGTCCGCCCAAACCCGTCAAACTCGCGGAAATAATCCACGTCCACAAGACAACTTGTTCGACATTAATACCCGTCACGCGCGCTAGATCGATGTCATCAGCAACCGCCCGCATCGCTTTACCAATTTTGGTATTCTGAAGTAGAAAATGCAATCCAGCGATCGCGACGAGCGCCAATCCCAGCACGACTAAATTATAGAACTTAATCTTAATCCCAAATAGATCGATCGCTTCACTCACAGGCAAATTGTACCGCTTAGCATCGCTCCCCCAAATTAATAAAATTCCATTGCGGAGAAATAATGCCAACCCAATCGAAATAATTACCAGCGTGGTAGATGTTGCGCGTACCCGCCGCATTCGCTTCCACACAACTACTTCGGTCAAGAGCGCGACGCCTACCGTCGCCACAATACCGATGAGCATCGATATCCAGATATTATTTAAAACTGGAATCGGACTCAGATTCAGCATCCAGGCGACAAATGCCCCCAAAGTCATCAAATCCCCATGAGCAAAGTTTGACAGGCGCAAGATGCCATAAGTCAAAGTCAAACCAACTGCGCCCAGGGCAATAATACTACCGAGGGCTATGCCATTTACAATCAATTGGGGATCCATATTCTGTCTATTATCGCTGGAAAGATCTTATCGTAGCTCGATTGGGGTCAGGTGGTTAAGTCGATCTGCTCACACTGTTACTAGTGGAGAGTGGAGAGTGGAGAGTGGAGAGTGGATAGTGGATAGTGGATAGTGAATAGTGGATAGTGAATAGCCATTAGAGCAGACATTGCTAGCCTTACTGTTAAAGTAAATAACTGCCGACCTAATTCTCAATTCTCAATTCTCAATTCTCAATTCTCAATTAAGATGGTGCCGAACCGCGACAGATGCGATTATCCCACCAGATATTATTGGTACCCGGTCGCGTACCGTAGCTGGGTGTAACGCCGTAACTACTGCCCTGAGCGTGGCCCATTGTAGACGCGATCGAGCCGTAAAGTTTGTTGAGATTAAAACAGCGCGGATCGCAGTGTCCTTCGGGGTCAAAGTTATCTAAAGCAAAGTGAGTAGTGAGTTGGGGGAATTTGCCAGCAGCCAGAGCGGCGCGGAGATAAAGACCCAGCGCCGAGCCATACTGATTGTCCGAATAGGGTGGCGTCGGGAGGGTGGCAATGTTAGGATTTCTGGCGCTACAAGTATTTTGGTTGCCACGTTCGGAACGGGCACCAACTTGGACGATTTCGGCGGCGACGCTGGATTTGACACGGCTATTGCGGACGTTGAAATAATTGCTCAAGGGCGCACAGGCGTTGCCGATGCTGGCTGCTTGGCCGGGACTCGCAACCGACTTATCACCGCTGTTGTAACGGTTACAGATCGATTCTACCGACCAAGTTGCCGTAGTATAAATCCGCCCGCTGGCGGCGGCAAGTTTGCCTCGTGCTTCTTTTTGTTCTGAGGCAATTTCGCCCGCACTCAAGCCTAGATTTGCCAGCGCGGTATCGAGTGCCTGACGGCGAGCCGTTTCATTCGTCGCGCGCCACACTTGTCTGAGCAAGCGTTCCCGTTCTGGTTTAACTAAAATATCGCTCGCTTTTTCAAATTCAGTAGTCGTCGGTCGGCGCGGTTCGTAGAAATTGGGACGCGCTAAGACCGCTGTATTTTCGCGCGGTAAAAAGGCATTGACACCCAGTCCCAATGGGCCGCGACCGAGTTGACGTTCGCGATCGAGCGTACTGGCAGCCATGATGACGGATGTATCGTGTAAAATGAACCGAGTGTCAGTTACCGGGGTTACACTAGAGTTACTACTCAAATTGCGACTGCGAAGATAGGCGGCGATTTTATCTCGTTCGCTTGGTACCAGTGCGCGATTGGTATGATTGGTCGGTACCTGCGGCGGACTAGCTGTTGGGGGTAGGGTTGTCGGCGGGGGACTGCTGGGGGCTGTCGTACCGCTCGGGAGCGGACGCAGCGGCGGCGGCACGGGAATCGTGACTTGCGGTTCGCTGGCTGCTGGTGTTGAAGCTGGAGACGGTAGGGGTGTTGTCAATCCAGGCGAGGTGATTCTTTGAGCGATTCCCGTTCCAGGAGGCGGCGCCAACGTCGGTACGGGGAATGCTACCGATCGAGTATTGATAGAGATTGTGGCAATAATCGGTACCAAAAATAACCCCAAAAGTGTCACAATACGATTAGAAAACAAATTGAATTTAAGCATATAAGAGTTGACAGTTGGCAGCTTGTATTGATGACAGTCAAAGTAGCGATCGCTTGCAGTTAAGTTGTTCGATAGAATAATTACTTTTTCAGATAGCAATCGACTATCTTTGTGTAGCCCAGTCGCTTTTGCTGTCAGGGACGGCAGGCGATCGAGTTTAGTTCCAGTTCGAGTTTTCTACAATATTTTTCAATTTGTCTACTTCAAGATTTTTGTAAATATCGATCGATTCATTACCAACAAATTAATTATCGACACCAATCGTTGCTAAAAGGTTATGTTTTCTATCTCCTCCAATCAGTCCAAAATTCAACCGATCGATCCGCTGGCGATCGACAATAGCCCCGCTGCGATTCTCACCCGTCGATATCAACAAGTTCGCCAAATTAGCGAACGGATTTGCCAACCGCTAGCTATAGAGGATTATACAATCCAAAGTATGCCGGATGTGAGTCCGCCCAAGTGGCATTTAGCACATACGACCTGGTTCTTTGAAACCTTCTTACTATTACCATATTTACCGGGATATCAGGTTTTTCATCCCCAATTTGGTTATTTGTTCAATTCATACTATGAAGCTGTCGGCGCGCGCCATCCGCGCCACCTACGCGGGATGCTTTCACGTCCGACTGTCGCTGAAGTTTATCGCTATCGCGAACGCGTCGATCGAGCCATGGTAGAGTTACTGGCAACAATTGCCGATCGTCCCAACTTAGCAGAACTAGTCACCCTCGGACTCCATCACGAGCAGCAACATCAAGAATTACTCTTGATGGATATCAAACATATTCTCGGTACCAATCCGCTCCATCCGGTCTATCGTCAAAATTTACCCCCACATCCCACGCCGACAGAAATTCCCTTTGAGTGGTTGGCATATCCCGGCGGACTGTATAGTATCGGTCATCAAGGTGATGAATTTGCCTTTGATAATGAATCCCCCCGCCACAAAACATATCTGCAAGATTATAAATTAGCCAATCGGCTAGTTACAAATGGTGAATATTTAGAATTTATCCAAGCTGGTGGTTATCAAAAATCAAAATATTGGCTAGCAGAAGGCTGGATGACCGTTCAAACTCAGCAATGGCAAGCGCCATTATATTGGGAACTAGTCGTAAGCGGCATCGATAATTTCGAGCGTCGCCAGTGGTGGATAATGACCCTCGGTGGACTAAAAAAACTCGACCTCAATGAACCAGTTTGTCACGTAAGTTTTTATGAGGCTGATGCCTATGCGACGTGGAAAGGTCAGCGTTTACCCACCGAAGCAGAATGGGAAGTTGCGACAGTAAATATCCCTCAAGTTGGTAACTTTTTAGACAGCGATCTCTTACAGCCAACACCTGTAAATAATCCGCATCATCAGTTTTTTGGTGATGTCTGGGAATGGACGCAAAGTGCTTATTTGCCCTATCCTGGTTTCCAGATTGCCGAAGGTGCGATCGGTGAATATAATGGGAAGTTTATGTGCAATCAAATGGTCTTACGCGGCGGTGCGTGCGTTACTTCTGCCGATCATATTCGTTCCACTTATCGCAATTTCTTTCCACCTTCAGCACGGTGGCAATTTAGCGGGATTCGGTTGGCGAGTTAGAGGATGTCTATTCTGTAAGAAAATAGCACCAGTATTAATAACTGGTGCTATTTATGAAGTAGATTTGTGCTGAGGCTATGAGTTGCCTTGTCCAGTAATCTGCCGCATGATGAGATCGAATTTAGCATCTAGCGAGTCAAACCTTTGATTCATACTAGTTTCTAGCGTAGTAAATCGCTGATTCATTTCCGCTTTGAGTCCGTCAACTTCGTCATAGAGGCGGTCGAATTCGACATTAAGTTCGCCCCAAGTGACTTGGGTATCTTCTAAACGGTTGACTCGACGACCGATAGTTCGGAGTTGGCGATCTATCCTTCTATCGTTTGGTTCTTGAGATTGGGTCATAATAGTAATAGATGTTTTTTTTGATTTGTGGCTCACAAGCCACCGATATCCCCGTTAGTTGACGCTAGCGGGGATGTCTCTATTCTAGCTCTCAATTTGGATCTAAGAGCGCAAGATGTTGGATTCAGTTAAGATCGTAAAGAGCGTCAGTCAGAAATTAATCATGAATGAAAATTCACTCGATCGATCTCCCACCGAAAATCTACTCGATCTCAACTTAGATAAAGATACTTGGATTTACACCTATGGATCTGCTACCTTACAACAGGTGAGAAGCTTTGGCTACGAATGCGAAGTCCAATATCTCAAAGAACGCCTCAAAATTGAATATCCTGGTTTTAAAATCAATTCAAATAGTAGCGCGAAAAAGCTTGATTTTCCACCACTATATGCAATTCGAGAATCATTAAAGTGGGAGCGGGCTTATATCGCTAAACAGTACCTACATGGAGAAGTTGTGGCGCTCGATAATTATTTGGGAAAGTATCAAATTATCAAAAAAACAGAGAAACCTTGGTATCTGGTCGCCAAAAATTTAGGTAATAATGAAATGACTTTATATTCGATCTTATTTGGTGTTTTTATTGGTTTAATATTCTGTGCAGCGCTGTAAAGTTAGCACGCTCCTCAAATTAAAAGTCAGCTAACTACATTTTACAGAATTGTTGTACTCGCGCCCAAACTCGATCGAGTAAAATCGGATCGTTACTATCGAACCACTCAATTTCGGGAATCGACGCAAACCAAGTACGTTGGCGTTTGGCAAATTGACGCGTATGCACGATCGTCAGATCGATCGCGTCTGCTAAACTAATCTCACCCTGAATATACTGACGCATCTCCGCATATCCCAACGTATCCAACAACGGTAAATCCCACCCATATTTAGTCCCTAAATATTTTACCTCAGCCTCCCAACCCAAATCGATCATCTGTTGAGTGCGTTGCTCGATGCGTAGCGTCAAAACATCCAAACTTTCACAATCCAAGCCAATTTGGAGAATCGGATAACTCGGCGGATATTCTCCCTGCTGACTAGAAATCGTTTGTCCAGTGGCATAATAAACCTCCAACGCGCGAATCGTCCGAATCGCATCATTAGCATGAATTTTTAGCGTTGCCTCGC
>NZ_JANMZA010000489.1:0-2077 GCF_031382685.1 Chamaesiphon sp. OTE_8_metabat_110
GTTATCAATATTCCCAGCCGTTGTAGTTCTGCTCGATCCTCGCTCACGCTTGCTGACAAGCGATAAAAGTCAACCGTGGTGGGTGCAGCAGGTAAACCAACCAATTGATGCTCTAAGTTTGCCAGCCGAGCAGCGGCGGCGATCGATTGTTTTTGGCGGTTCATTAGACTAACCGATAGGGCAAGCGTTAAAGGTGTCGCTATATAAGCGACTTGCTGAGTCACAACCGCCGCAATACTCCCCAAAACTGACAGTCCGATCGAGGCAGACTCTACACCATTAAGATTATTTTTAATATTCACGAGATCCCAACACTTTCTATTTCAGAGATAGCAATATGATGTATTACTATTCGTTGTTGGCGATCGCTAATCGGGATGAAAAGTTAAAAATTAGTTAATTTCCGATGTAGTTAAGGCGGTGGAGAATTTACGGGAGATTTGAAAATGGTGGCTAGAGCTTGGGGTAAAGTTTCCGCCATCACGATCCGATTTTCATACGCCACAACTACCCTGATTAGGGTGGGAAGCTGATTTTGAGTGGCTTCGAGATAGAGTGGTTCGACGTATAATAGGGACTGCTCGATCGGGACGATGAGAAGATTCCCCTGTACCACCCGCGAACCTTGGCGATTCCAGAGCGAGATTTGGCTAGAGATTGCCGGATCTTGATTGATCCGCGCTTCGATTTGTTCGGGGCCGAAGATTTGGCGTTGCTTGGGGAAGGTGTACAGTAGTAATTTGCCATAATTCTCGCCGTCGGAACGCGCCGCCAGCCAAGCGACTAAATTACTTCGCTGTTGAGGCGTATAAGGCAATAGCAGCGTAAATTCGGGGACGGGGATCGTCGGTAAGCTGGTAATCAAATAATACGGCTCTACCAAGCGTGGCTTGTCGCCATAGACTTCGGTGGGAATTTGCCACTGATCCTCGCGATTGTAGAATACCTGCGGATCGGTCATATGATAGGTCATCAACCGATCGGATTGAATCTTGAAATAGTCTTGGGGATAGCGCAGATGTCGCCGCAGACTGAGAGGCATCGCACTTAGCGGTTTGAATACATCGGGAAAGATTTTCGCCCAGGTGGTGACGATCGGATCGCTCGGATCGGCGATATAAAAGCTCACCGAGCCATGATAAGCATCGATAACGACTTTGACTGAGTTGCGGATATAATTGATGCCTTCCTTGCCAATATCGGCGTAGGGATAGCGATCGCTAGTCGTATAGGCATCGACGATCCAATACAGAAAGCTCGGATCTTTGGCATCGGTAGGATTGCCTTGAGCATCTGTCGCAACTAGATACGGGTCTCGATCGTACCGCAAGAATGGGGCGATCGCGCGAATTCGTCGATCGATATTCCGGCGCAATAATAACTGCGTCTGGGGCAAAAATTCTGGTGTGAGCACCATCCGCCAATCATTCAAATATGTGGCAAATAGCAGTTTTCGCCCCAGCGAACCAATATTAATCCCACCCCTGCCGTCATAGCTGTTGTAAACATTATCATTACCACTGGGGTAGTCCAACTCTTTGACTTTAGTGCCCGTCATGATGTATGTATCGGTGCTTTCCCCATAATAAATGCGCGGTTGCCCGATCGGAATACTCGATCGAGCCGCACTAGCTGTCGTCAGGGGACGCCCCTGATTCGTACCGATATCTTTCACCAGATATTCTGGCAGTCCCCCGGTTGCTACCCGATTGACGGGACTGACGGTAAAGCCATAGCCGTGTGTATAGATCAGATGCTCGTTTACCCAGGTTTGGGCTTGTTTGGGCACGGCGGTATAGTCGAGTTCCCGTGCGGCGATCAAGACTTGTTGCTGCTCGGTAGCATTAGCCCCACCTGCTGGGTGCAACACATGCGGTGGTAACCTCCGCGTGGTTGCATCCGCTTTATACGGGGGGGTTGGGGGGGTAACACCAACCCCAACGGAGCCATTCTCCAACGCAAGCGAGAGTGGCGTTACAGGTAAAGCCTTCGGTTCGCAGGTTAAGGTATATCGATCGATATCGGCATCGGGAAAACGATAATAGAGGCGAATTTGTTGCAGTTGGCGATTGGTGGC
>NZ_JANMZA010000496.1:0-6269 GCF_031382685.1 Chamaesiphon sp. OTE_8_metabat_110
ATCATAAATATAATTAACTATCGATTCTGGCGATTCTGGTTATAAGCTAAATTGGTTTGAACCCCCCTGTCTTGTCGTTTTTTTATTCGGGGGGAACCCCCTAATAAAACCGCCGCTGCTTGGTGCAACACATGCGGAGGAAACCTCCGCGTGATTGCATCCGCTAAATCCCCCTTAAAAAGCGGATGCGATCCCGCCTTTGTTTCCCGACGATGGAAGCGCACCAAGCAGGGGGACTTTAAAGCCCCCTTTTTAAGGGGGTTGGGGGATTCAAATCTAAAAACGAAGCAAACCCAATTCTCAATTCTCAATTCTCAATTCTCAATTAATTTAAGTCCTGCTTGAATGATTTAGAGCGGCGAGCTAGCGATCTTACCAATTTAAATAAATCTGGAGCTAGCCCTTTAATCCACATTTTCATGCCATGAGTCAGGAAATAATAACTATAAGACCAAAGGGATAAACCGATTTTCTCGATCGAACTGAGATTGGGTGAACTTTTAATCGTTTTTTGTTGATACGTTTCCCTTACCCACACGGGTTTTGTTTCAGATAATGAACCTTGAATTTGTTGAGCTTTAATCACATTCGCATTGCTGACACTGATGCCTGATACCCGAGATTCCATCAATTCGGTAGGAATGGTATAGAATTCTCCCTGTAATGCCAGCCGTGCTAATAAGATATGATCCCACCCGGAAATATTCGGCACATCGCGCATTGCCGCCTGCATAATATCTCGTCGCATCACACCATAATTGATATCTGTCACCGCCACTTGTTCGGTATAAATTGTCGAAATATATTTGATATAACGGCGATAAGCGGGTAAACCCATCGTATTGCATCCTTTATCGATCGCGATCGTTTTGTCTAATTGCTTGTCTACCCGCCGCGAATAACTATTCACCACGATCGGTGTTTTGAGGCGATCGAATTCTTGAAGACACGCCTCGACAAAATTATGACTCCGCGCATCATCGTCACAAACCCAGGCAAAGTAATCTCCCTGAGCGCGTTCGAGTAAAAATTTATAGTTATTAAATGAGCCAATATTTTGCTCTTGTCTAAAGTACTTAATTCGCGAATCTTGTTGCATTAACTCGCGAACGACGGCACTAGTTTCTGTTCCAGACGAACAATTATCTGAAACAAGAATTTCTAGATGCGAGTAAGTTTGGTTGAGTAGGCATTCGAGTACCTGTCTAAGACCATCAGGTCGATTATAGGTTGGACAGCCCAAACTGACAAGTGGTTTTTGATTATTCATTACCAAATCCTTTGATTTCAATACAAAATTTAAACAACTATTTTTCGACAATGAAAAGCTTCGGCATACTTACTATGGGAATTCGATTCCATTCCTCGAATCCTGAGCATTGAGAAAAAGATATCTTTTGTAAACCAGCCTTTATTAGCCTGACTCTCGAAATGTGTAAACAGGTGATTGACTTTTTGATGACAAATTTCCTCACTGAGATGTACGAATAGGTTGGGAATACCTAAGTCGCCATCGTATTTAGGAATCTCGTATTCCCAAATCAAGCAATCTCGAAATGTATTCCAAGTCAAGTCGGAAATTAATCGATGATCCTGATGGCGATCGTCGCGGTAATGAGTCAAAATCAGATCGGGAGATACTTCCATTTTAAGCTGTTGGAAATACTCTTTGATTTCAGCTCCCAGATAGGGAAAGAAACTATCGCGAAAGCTGCCGATCTGAATTTTTTTATGACTGACTCGCTCTAACAAACTATAGGCACTATTCGATGCTTCCCGCTCTCGTTCGGGATTAGCACCGATTACTACCCAATGAATATGCAGGTCAGGATATAAATCGATTAGCTTGAGCAAGGTACCGCCACAGCCAATTTCAATATCATCACTATGGGCACCCAGGCACAGGATTGTATAAGGAGTGCCGACTTTTTTCTCGAAACTTAATGGCATCATAAATATAGATGGTGGGCAGTGCCCACCCTACTTTTTATTATTTTAATGGCATCATAAATATAGATGGTGGGCACTGCCCACCCTACTTTTTCTCAATTCTCAATTTTCAATTCTCAATTCTCAATTAATTTACGAGCCAATTGCCACAGGTGAAACAGGCGCATATTGATCGCGTCTGCCATTAACTAACTGGTGTCCATTGGTACTTACCTTGTCCCAAACTGCCCAAGGAGTTTTGCCAGCGGCATACATTTCATCAAACAGCATTTTCTCCTTTAGGGTATCCATACAAGCCCAAAAGCTGGACTTCTTGTAGGCAATTAACTCTTTGCGTTGAATCAACCGCTGAAACGGCTGTAAGACCAATTCTTCTTCATGTTGAATATAGTCAAATATATTTTGCTTGAAGGCAAAGAAACCGCCATTGATCCACAGATCCGAACAGCCAACCGATTGAATATTTTCGACTAACGCACCCTCATCGAAAGAGACAACGTGAAAAGATTGGGATGGTTGCACGGCGAGGAAGCTGGCAATTTTGCCATGATTGGTGAAGTGATCGAGATACAAATCTAGATCGAGATCGCTGAGTCCATCGGCATAGTTTGCTAGGAAAACTTCTTCACCTTCGAGATGCGATTTGACAGCCATCAATCGCTGACCGATATTCGCATTTAGTCCCGTATCTACAAAGGAAATTTTCCAATCTTCGATATCGCTATTGTGTAGCTCGATCGTTTTACCACCATTAGAAAGGGTAAAGTTATTCGACAAGCATTCGTTATAATTGAGAAAATAGTTCTTAATATAATCGCCCTTATAACCCAGGCAGAGGATAAATTCTTTGTGTCCAAAATGAGCATAGTAGCGCATCAAGTGCCAAATAATCGGACGATAACCAATCTCCACCATTGGTTTGGGAATGGTTTCGGAATATTCGCGCAACCGCGTACCCATACCACCACAGAATAAGACTACTTTCATGTAATTGCTCCTGATTAGTTAACTCTAGAAAACTATTAATCTTGGCAAAGAAACTAAAACTTTGGTGCTGTCATCTGTAATCGATCGGCATACCAATCGATCGTCGATTTCAAACCCTCCTCTAAAGATGTGGTCGCCCTCCAGCCGAGCTGGGCGTAAGAATTTGCCGCATTAGCAACGCGAATTTGTTCGTTGATTCGATCGGGAATCGTCCCAAATAAGGGTTCAACTCGCCGATCGATCCAAGTCACAATTCGTTCGACTACTTCCCGAATGGTACTCAATTTACCCGTCCCCAAATCGATCGTCTGTCCGGCGATATCTGGGGCATCTGCCATCGCGATCAGCCCAGAGATTAAGTCGTCAATATAGACCCAATCGATCGGTCTTTTGCCACTACTCAATTTGGGAGAGATCCCGCTAATCAGCGATGAAATAACCGTCGGGATTAGAAACCGGGAATCTTGTTCTGGCCCATAAACCATAAATATTTTGGCGGTGACGACTGGGGTCTGATAGAGTTCGTAAAACATCTGGCTATAAGCACTACCAGCCCATTTAGCAGCGGCATAAGGTGAAGAGGGAGTAATACTACCTCGATTGATTTCTGGCTCCTCTAATGAGCCTGCAAGGACGATTCGATCGCAACCAATTTCTGTCAGAGCTGTTAATAAATTAACTGTACTGACAAAATTACTATGCAAAGTCGGCAAGACTCGATCGAGATCGCGAGAGCCAGTAACGTTACTAGCTAAGTGATAAACTACGTCAGGTTGGACATGCCGAATCAGCGTCCGCACGCTGGTAATATCTGCCAAATCGCCTTGCCACCACTGCATGTGCGATCCAGTCGGCTGAGGCGTTCGCGAAATGCCATGCAGTTCCGCTGCTGTAGTTGCCAAACATCGGCATAAATGTGCGCCGATAAAACCACTAGCACCTGTAACTAAGACCTTTTTTTTCAATAACTTATTTGGAGCATTTATCATAAAATATCTATTCCAAAATTTCGGTTAATAAGTGATGTTCTATCAGGATATTAGCGATTTGGGCGATCGCAGTAAATGCAATATTCGATCTCTGAGCGATATCGAGGAGGGAATTTTTCCCATCTGATAAATTGAGTATCCACAGCATCGCCATTTGCCGCTCTTGGGTAGTTTGATGCCCGCCTGAGAGATTATAAAGACCGCGCTTGCCGAGCTGAGGTTCGCAGTAGGGATTGGTATTGAGATAGCGTTTATTTGCTTCTAAAATCTCGATTGTCTCGATATAAATACTCAATGAATCGGCTAAGTAATCGGGTTTAACAAAATCTAAATTATCTGCTGAGGTGTGATATTCCGGATACGTGCCAAAGGGCGTTCTACTCAATCTGCCTACTGGCAAATTGAAGCCGGGGGAACAATATTGACGTTCGTCATAACCATAGGGCGAAAATTCTTCGATCGCGTAAGCTCGACCGGAATTTTGCAAGACATGGCTGACAACTCGATCGATTTCGGCATTACCCTGACGACTTTGTTTATAAGTCATCGCCCCAGCATCGCCGACACCAGAGATGACTAAACCGTGCTGAATCCGCCGAGTCAGCTCGGTATTTAGCGCCAACCAAGTAATCGCGCCGATCGTACCGGGAATAAACACAAACCGATAAGAATATCGTCGGGTTGCAGTGCTGAGATATTTAGCCAGAAATGTCGCTAGAGCGATGCCAGAGAGGTTGTCATTACACAGTGAAGGATGACAAATATGGCAAGAAAAGAGGATTTCGCGATCGGTTTTTCCGGGTAAAAAATATTCACCATAGCTGAGATGTCCATCGGTGAGGGATGAATCGATCGAGACTTCATATTCGCCATCTTCAAGCTGTGCGAGCGTATGGTGGCTCAAACAAAACCCCCAAGTTTCTTGGTAATAGGAGGTACGGTAGGGAATCCAGTCGGGATGTGCTGGGAGAGTAAATAGATGCTCTTTGAGTTGTGATAACGGCAGCTTTTGGTGGATGGGAATGCTGTAGTTGAGCAGGTGTAAATTCGATACCTGAAAATCGACAACCTTCTCGCCGCGATCGTTTTTGATATAGGCATCGCGCACATTCCACTCTTTAGGCACCGTCCAATCAAATACTTGTGTCCCCGTCGGCACTTCCTGAATTTCTAGGGGGATATACTGCTGCAAACCTTGCAGGGTGTGGCGAACGCCATCGCCAGTAATGCTGCGACAAATCGGGTAGAGATCGGCGACTAGCTGATACATCTCTAATCCCAGCCGATCGAGATCGCGTAATTCTGAACTAATATTCATATTGCTGACCTAATGTGGACTTTCAACGATCGGCGATTAATTTGGCTGCAATACTGGTAAGTCTAGAGTGTAGTCGGGGTAATCTCGATCGCGCGGGGAGATGATACTAATGTCGATCGGCCACTCGATCGCGAAGCTAGGATCGTTCCACCGCATTCCCCGAGCGGCTGCTGGGGCATGAAGACCGGACATTTGATAAAACACTTCGGTATTGGCGGCGAGGGTTTGAAAGCCGTGGGCGAATCCTTGGGGGATATATAGTGCTTGGTGATTTTCTGCTGTCAGATATACCGCCATCCATTGTCTGAAGGTGATACTATCGGGACGTAAATCGATAATGACATCGTAAATTGCGCCCTGAGTACAGCGCACTAGCTTGGTTTCGGCAAAGGGGGGTATTTGCCAATGCAGTCCTCGGAGGGTGCCAAGCTGGTGGTTGAAGGAGATGCTGCACTGGGAGAGGTTGGCATCTAGTCCTCGATCGAGAAATGCTTGCTGGCACCAGGTACGGGCAAAGAAGCCGCGCTCGTCGGTGAGTTGGTCTGGGGTGATGATATGGGCGTCGATTAGGGTGGTGGGGATAAATTGCATTTTATTCAGAATTATCTAGAGCGAACTGGTAAAGGCGAAGCGGCAAATGTTAGATATTAGTAGGTTGCGATCTTCCTAGCGGAGGCAGAACCCGGTGGGGGTACCGACCCCCAGCCCCCCCCGTTGAGAGGGGGGAACGCCCCTGTCTTGATGCGCTAAACCGTCGGGAAACAGAGGCGTGCGCGCATCGCCTCTCAAACTCTCCTGCGTATGGTTCGATTTGTAGGAGGCGTGGTGCGGCATTCACTCCTCTCTGGGAGTTAGTTGGGGGTTTACCAATTTGCTAAGGTGTGACCATACACCGTTACTCCACCTAGCCTCTACTAGTAGAAGGATATGATGTCACAAGTCGGCTGGGCTTCGTTTACGGTGGGCTTACCCCCCCAACCCCCCCTTATAAAGGGGGGGCTTTCCGGCTCCCTCCCCTTGATAAG
>NZ_JANMZA010000507.1:0-2161 GCF_031382685.1 Chamaesiphon sp. OTE_8_metabat_110
GCGATTATCTAATCGCGGCTGGGGTTCAGTTGGCGCTGCTACAAATTCTTGCGTGGGGAGAATTCCCACACAGTCTCGGTCGCAAAGTTGTCGCAATGGTAGGGATAAACATAATTGTTCATACAACCACACATTAGGATCGAAGTGCCCATCAGGTGGTAGTGAATCGACCAATTCGTCTAGATCCGTGCGAATTTCCATCCCGCGACGGTCTGGTTCTTCGTCAACGTCCTCTAACCAAATGATTTCGGTGGCATCCAATACTAGCCGATGATTGTACTGCTGCAAGCATCGATCACATTTGAGGGTAATAATTGTCTCCGCTTGTGCAGATAGATCTAAAAATGTCCCCCCATGTTTGACAATTACTTTACCCCGAACAGGTGTGAGTGTCTCAAACTCAGGAATCAATGTATCGACAATGATTTCCAGGGTTCGATCTTGTCGATTCGCTAGCTGGGGAATATGAAGTGGTTCCATCGCAATTAAGTAATAAGTAATAAGTAATAAGTAATAAGTAATAGGGGGACTTAACTCTGCCTATTACTTATTACTTATGCTTCTGGAGATTGAGCTAATTTTACGACTAAACGTCGATCAGGTTCTTGACCACGACTTTCAGTAGCTAGATCGCTGTAACTGGCATCACCATCAAAGAATGTGTGCATCTGGCGGCGTTCGGCTGAAGACATCGGTTGGAGGACAACTTCTTGTCCAGTTGCACGGACGCGATTAGCGGCTTCATCTGCTACTGATTTAAGTTCGATTGCCCGACGCTGACGATAGCCATCCAATTCGATCGTGTATCCAGCGTGTAAATCTGCTTCTACGTGGATGTTTAAGCTAGCATTAGCTAAGTACTGGATTGCATCGAGAGCGGCACCTTGTCCGCCAATTAAGAGTTCTCTCTGTGCAGGTGTCAGACTGGTTGGATCGATCGTCAGCCAATAGTTAGCAGAGGTAGTTCCCTCTTGCTGTTGAGTGTCTACAGTGGTGGCAAATCCCGATAGCCTGAGTAGTTGTTCTAACCACTCTTTGCCACGGTCTAGTCTTTGGTCGGTCATGAGGCTTCAGGTGTTAGGCTTTAGGGGGTAGAGGCTAGGGATTAAGCTTTAACAATAGAAGTTGGGGAAAATTAATTTATCCCTAAAGACTAATACCTAAAGCCTAAAGCCTAAATTTAAGTTGCTTTTTTCTTTTTACTTTTCTCAAATGGCAGCTCTTCGCGATTGCTATTGTCCTTGGGCTTTTCGCGTTCTTGTTGATCTACCAATTTTTGTAATTCTGGTGGTAAAGGTTCCCGATTGACAAAGTAGGTTTGACCAAGCTGAAACACGTTACCGATCGCCATGTACATTAATACACCGGCGGGTAGGGGGAAAAATAGAAACATCCCAGAAAAAATAATTGGGGTGAATTTATTCACAGCTTGCTGTGCTTGCTCTTTTTCTGCTGCTTCGCCTACGGCTGCACTGGCTGAGGGGGTACTCGATAAATTTTGGCTGACATACAAGCTCAAACCAAAGAAGACGATCATCGCAATGATGTCCCAGTGGATTTTACCATCGGGGTCGATCGCGCCGACATGTCCGAGTGCATCAATGAACAAGAAACCAGTGTTAGCGGCAATCCCAGGGATAGTACCTTTGAGCGTAACATCTCCAGGGGCGATCGCTTCAATCTGACCATCAGGAGTGACTTTTACATTCTCCATCCCTTTGGTGATCGTCCATTCAGGAGTGAGCTTAGAATCAGGATACTGAGCAGCTAATTCACTAAATGGTTTGCCATCAACACCTTGGAAATCAATTTTAGCGGTTTGTCCCGCACCTAGAATATTTCCGGTCGCGATACCCGCAACTACCGGCGTATGAATATTGGTGGTGAAATAAATACTATGTGGTTCACTGTTGAACACTTGAGGCTGAATTTGGGCTATCTCTGCTGTAGGCACAACCTGCAGGTTGACATTGTACTCGACGTTGGAAAATGGGGATCCCCGTAGGGTGGCAAACAACGCGAACAAAACAGGCATCTGGAGCAGAACAGGCAAACATCCAGCCAAGGGGTTGCCAAACTCCTTGTAGACATCGCTCATCGCCTGCTGCTGCTTGGTCGGATCGTCTTTAAACTTTTGCTGAATTTCCTTGACCCGTTTTTG
>NZ_JANMZA010000517.1:0-8972 GCF_031382685.1 Chamaesiphon sp. OTE_8_metabat_110
GGATCGGGTGGCGAATTTACCCCCCATGTCGGGATGGGGTGACTACATAAGTTGGATAGGCATCGGCGGAGATGGTGTTACCCCCCCAACCCCCCCTTATCAAGGGGGGGCTTTCTTGCTTCCTCCCCTTATCAAGGGGAAGAAGCAAGAAAGCCCCCCCTTGATAAGGGGGGGTTGGGGGGGTAACACCATCTCCGCCGATGCCTATCCAACTTATGTAGTCACCCCATCCCGACAAGGGGGGGTAAATTCGCCACCCGATCCAGTCCGCCTGGAAATCTTCAATAACCTGCTCAAATCGATCGCCGAAGAGATGGGAATAACCCTGCAAAACACCAGCTACTCCGTCAATATCAAAGAACGCCTTGACTTTAGCTGTGCCATATTCGATCGATCTGGTGAATTAGTCGCCAACGCACCGCATATCCCCGTACATCTGGGTTCGATGAGCGAAAGCGTCACCAGCCTGATTCAAGCCTGCGGCAATACTTTACAGCCTGGAGATGTGTATATCTCCAACAACCCCTACAACGGCGGTACCCATTTACCCGACATCACCGCGATTACCCCAATTTTTCTCCCCGATTTGCCCACACCAGTATTTTACGTCGCATCGCGCGGACATCATGCCGATATCGGTGGCATCACTCCTGGCTCTATGCCCCCACACAGCACCTCGATCGAGCAAGAGGGACTATTAATCGATAATTTCCAACTTGTCGCTGGTGGGCGATTTCGGCTGGCTGAGGTGCTAGCACTCTTAGCCGATGCAATATATCCAGCCCGCAATCCCCAGCAAAACATCGCCGATCTCCAAGCCCAAATCGCCGCTAACGAGCGCGGCGTCCAGGCTTTACTAGCAATGGTCGAGAAATATGGCTTGGCGACCGTCGAAGCCTATATGCAGCACGTCCGGGACAATGCCGAAGAGTCAGTCCGACAAGCGATTTCTGTCCTCAATCCAGGGACATTTACCTATCTGATGGACGATGGGTGTCAGATTCAAGTCGAGATTGCGATCGATCGATCCACCCGCTCGGCAACGATCGATTTTACCGGGACATCACCCCAACAACACACCAATCTCAATGCACCGCTAGCAATCTGCAAAGCAGTAGTGTTATACGTCTTCCGTACCCTCGTCGATGACGATATCCCACTTAATGCAGGTTGTCTCAAACCGCTACACATCATCGTCCCCACCGGATCGATGCTCCATCCGCAATTTCCAGCAGCAGTAGTCGCAGGCAATGTCGAAACCTCCCAAGCGATCGCCAATGCCCTCTACGGTGCGCTGGGAATCATGGCAGCAGCTCAAGGCACGATGAATAACTTTACCTTTGGTACCGATCGCTATCAATACTACGAAACTATCTGCGGCGGTTCTGGTGCCGGAGCAACGTTTCATGGCACCGATGCCGTCCAAACGCACATGACTAATTCCCGGCTCACCGATCCAGAAGTCCTAGAACTGCGCTTCCCCGTATTATTAGAGAGTTTTCGGATTCGCGCAAACAGTGGCGGTAGCGGTAAATATTCCGGCGGTAACGGCGTCACCCGCCGCATTCGCTGCCTAGAAGCGATGAAAATGGGCATTTTATCCGGTCATCGATCGATTCCCCCCTTTGGCTTAGCAGGTGGCGCACCCGGAGCAGTCGGACGCAATCAGATCGAACGCCAAGATGGCTCGTTGGCGGAGCCTCTCCATCGGAGAATCGAGTCACTAGGCTCCAAAGCCGAAGTCGAAATGAATGTCAACGATATCTTCTCGATCGACACACCGGGCGGCGGCGGCTTTGGATGAGAGGGTAGATGGGAGATGGGAGATGGGAGATGAGGGGACGGGGGGACTGGGCGATGTGTATTACCTCTTACCTTTTACCTTTTACCTTTTACCTATTCCCTATCCCCTATTCCCTATTCCCTAAAGTTTGACCCGAATCGGATCGATCGTCTTAGCAATCCGATCGAGTGGTTGTTTGCGTTTTTTACCTGTAAATACGTTGACTTGATAAGCCAGCGCATTGGTGACATCTAGCGCCGTCATCCAGCCACTTTTCCGGTGATAGGCACCTGTTTCAATATCGATCCAGCCGGGACCTTGGGCAATTTCTCCCGGACGTACACCGGGAAGCGTAAATGTAATCGTATGTCCGGTAATGATAATTTTATCGGGAAAATAGGGAAATTGATTGCTCAAAAACTTCTCTCTAATCCAGCAAAATTGGTCGTTATTTTGCTTATCCAGTGCTTTAAACGGATCGACACCAGCATGAACTAAAAATACATCCCCCAAATCCAGATAAGATGGCAAACTTGCAAACCAATCCATGTCACCTTGGGGAATTCCGGCTTCACCATAGCTTTCGAGCGTTGTATCGCCGCCAGATGGCAACCAGTGACGCAACGCCATCTCATCAACTTTACCATTACCAAATGCGGTCAAGAGCATGACTTCGTGGTTGCCCATCAGACAGGGATAGTCCCGCTCCCGAATCCATTTCACCACCTGAGCGCTTTTGGGGCCGCGATCGATGACATCACCCAGAAAGTACAACGCATCTTCAGCAGAAACATTACAAAAATCAATTAACTCACGCATACCATCAAAGTGGCCGTGAACGTCACCAATAATCACGATCCGGGGTTTGGAACTGTGCTTTCTTTGAAATAAATTAAACATAAAATGTCAATGCTCAGATGAAGCTACTCGGTCGAGACCGAAGCATCAGCCGGATAATATTGATAGTATGCACACTTTGACTGCCAAGAGCGCGATTGCATAATCGGCGCTCTTGGCTACTGTCTCATGCTGGCTCTGCTCGAAACTGCGCCCCTATTATTTTATTATTGCTCAATTCCTCGATCGAATAGCCGAATCTAGCTAGTTAGTACTCAATTCCTTAATTACCAGTAGTTTCCTCGGTTAGCTCCGACTGGGCAGCGCCATTAGGCGATAGTTGTTGCCGCCAATTTGCCACCCAATCAGGCTGAAAAAAGGCGATCGCAATGGCAACCGCAGCGAGGAAACCCATGCTGGTAGTCAGTGCGAGGAATAAGTGAATGGCGCGATTGAGTCTAAATTTAGGTTCGGGGGCGGACTTGGAGATCGCGACTGCTTCAGGAGTGGAAGCTGAGTAAAGGATCTCGGGATCTGTAGTGGACGTGGATACCTGGCAGGACATTAACACTAGTGAAATATTATCCGTACCATTTTCGCCATGAGCCAAAGCCAGCCATGATTGGACGGCTTCAGTCAATGGCATCTCTGTCTGAAGAATCCGCGCGGCGTAATCTTGCCACGAACTTTCGACCAAGTTGCGATCGCTCAAACCATCCGAACACAACAATAAAATCCCATCCTCGATCGCCATAAATCGCTGGACGGTAGGCACGATCAGCTCGCCAGCCTTCATCCCCAAAGCTTGAGTTAGCGCCGTCGCATCCGGGCGATTGACACTATGCCAAAACAGATCGCGACCTTGCTTGACTTCACGGGTGGCGATATCATCATCGATTGTCAGCAGTTGGCACCGCTGAGGTGTAATCCAGTAAGCCCGACTATCGCCAACATGAGCGATATAAATCTCATGAGAATTCCCTACCCCATCGCGGCTACGAATCTGCTGGTTGACTTGGATTGCCATCACCATTGTCGTACCCATCCGCGCAAGCTGCTCGCGACCTTGACTTTGATTTTGGGCAGTAATAGTATTATTTACCACTCTGACGATCGCCCCGATCGCCTGAGAGATCTGTTCGGGTGAGACGATGCGATCGCAGTTAATCAGATCCTGATAGAGATTTTGGGCTTGAATTTGGAGCAGTTTGACAGCCATCTGACTGGCAACTTCACCCCCGTCATGTCCGGCAACCCCATCGCAGATAATCGCAATTTTCCCACCCGTCGGATCGTGAGCTAACTCTAATGGAGTCGGGTAATAAGAATCTTCATTATGCAGGTGCAGAGAGCCAGCATCAGTACCACCAGCGATCTGCCACTTCACAGACAACCGCGCCGCTTGTTCGAGGATAATACTATTTAATTCGCGATCGACATCGCGCAGCGAAGCTTTTTCCGCCTGCATCTTCAAAAATAAGGCTTCTAAGCGATCGGCAATTTCTGGATGAGCACCTGGCAAAGTTTTCAGCCACAGCGTTCCGAGGTGGGCGAGAGTAACTTTAGTATTGCCCGTCGCATAGTCGGAAATCAATTCGCACAATCGCAGCCGCCAACCATCTACGCGCAAGTTGTCCATCAAGACCGCGCTAGACAACACCCCAGCACCCGATAGCGGTGCCCACAGAGCGATCGCTTGCCACAACCAATATGCCTGCTCTAGGGCGGTAGCCGTGCCCCACGCCTCCACTAAACTAGGCAGTAATTTCCCTTCACGATCGACCGGGATATTATCGAGCAATGGAATCTCGATCGTCTCATTAGCGCTCTTCAGCGAGCAAAAGCCGTGTAATCGGGGTAAATGGAGCTGATATCGATATAAATGAGCGTAGGCGATCGCCTGATGCGGCAGTGGAAACAGCAAGTCTGGCGGCTCTTGAGGCTTAGTATCCAACCAGATCTGCGGCGCGATCGCATGATACCGATCTTCCACCAATCGACCCGCCGGAATCAACGTTGCTTGCCGTTGAGCAGCCCAGATATATCTAGATGTCATTGCCTGAGTGGTAGTCATAAATTAGCGAAGTCGGGGTCGAGCGGATTCATTCTGTAGTTTACGCTAGAAAGATGGGAGATGGGAGATGGGAGATGGGAGATGTAATAGGTAATAGGTAATAGGTAATAGGTAATAGGTAATGGGAAGCGAATGCAGCGAATGTCGCTTCCTACAGATCGAACCTTACGCAGGAGAGTTTGAGAGGCGGCGATTTGCGCTCCTCGGGTTCCCCGAGGGTTTAGCAAATCAAGACAGCGTCCCGCCTTTCAACGGGGGGGCTGAGGGTCGGTACCCCCAGATCCGGGTTCTGCCTCCGCTAGTAAAATCGCAAGTCACCAGTATCTACCATTTGCCGCATCGCTTATAACCAGAGCCTCTATACAACCCATAAGTATCTAACATTTGCCGCATCGCTTGTGACAAGAGCATCTAAATCGATGGCACCGTAAAATGAAACCGACTCCCACAATCCTTACCCGCCGACTCCGCCCAAATCTCCCCACCCCAACCATTCACAATTTGCCGACAGATCGCCAGCCCCAAACCCGTTCCCCCAGTAGTCCGCCGCAGCGAACCCTCAGCTTGATAAAACCGCTCGAACACCATCTGCAATAACTCAGGCGCAATCCCCCGCCCAGTATCGGTAATAATCACCTCCAGCATCGATTCGATCTTCGAGGCTTCGATCGCGATCCGATCTTGCCCCGTTGTAAACTTACAAGCATTGTCGAGTAATTTTGTCAATACCTCCACCAACCACTCCCCATCAGCACGCACGAACGGCAGATCCGCAGGTAAATCGACGACAATTTTGGGTAAGTCTCGATCGTACCGTCGCGTATTCAAACCGCTCAACGCCAGATCGATACATTCTTCGAGGGAAAGTGGCTCGGGATGCCATTGAATCCGCCCGCTTTCGAGCTGAGAGAGCGTCAAAAAATCTTGAACGAGTTTCCGCATCCGTTCGGCATCGCCCAGGGCTGTATTGAGCATGACTTGCCGCAGTTCAGGAGACATATCTGGCTCGGTTGCCAGACTCTCCAGACAGACTTGGATCGTAGATAGTGGCGTCCTGAGTTCGTGTCCAGTAATCGCTACCAAATTAGCACGGGTGCGATCGAGTGCTTCGAGTTGCTGATTGAGATATTCGAGGTTGGTATAAGATTCGGCTTGAATCAGCGTGCTGCCGATTTGAGTCGCGATCGCGTCTACCAATGTGATGGTATCATCCGACCACGGCAAGGGATCGGGCGTGAATTGATGTAATTCGATCGCTCCTAAGAGCCTGTCTTGATGCAGCACTGGCACGATTAACCAGTCGGTAATCCCCAGTTTGGCGAGCGTACGTTGCCAAGCTTTGCTCGGGTTGATTTCGGCGAGGGATGTGGACTCATGCTTCTCAACCACCGCTTTAAAAATTGGATTATCGGCTAGTTGCCAAGCTTTACCGAGTAGAGAGGATATTGCCGCATTCGCTAGATATTCGTGGGCAATTTTGGTCGTGCGTTCGTCTTTGCGATACTGATAGATAATGCACCGACTGACGCCAGTGGCTTTGCCAATTTCCTGTCCGGCAACATGGAGAATATCGGCAGAGTTGAGCGAGCGCCGAATTGCGCCAGTAATCGAATTTACCAGCCGCTCCCGTTCTTCTTTTTCTTCGATCGAGCGGTAAGCTTTGAGTAATTTGTATTGACGAGCTTGTAAATATGTCACCAGCCGCTGCACAAAGGCATCAGCACTGGCGGAATGATCGTGAGGAATGGTGGGGACTGCGACTAGGTATTCTTGCTTTGCCTGGGCGATTTTAGCCGCCAACTCGGGGCGGTAGTTTTGAATCCGATCGAGCAAAATATGCGCCGCTGTAATTGTCACTTGGCGATCGAACGTCCAGATCCCCTCAAACCGCCGCGAGGCATCGATTTCTGGCAAAACGGGAATATCCGACGGCGGGACGACTTTTTCGCGACAGATCAGACAGGCTGAAGACTGGGCACCAATAGCGATCAAATGCCATTCACTAGCTAGCCCATCCTCACTCTCAAATGGCACCAATTCATATTCGGAAATACGATCGCTAAACTCGGTATCTGGCGCAGCTAACACATATACTTGGTCGCTAATTTCTCCCAGCCGTCGATACCGATGTGCTTCTTGACGATAAAATTTTTCTTGCTGGAAACTCGCAATCAGCAATGGTCGATCTGTCCCGGCGAGCACCCGATCTTCCATCGCATGAGAAAGCGCCGTCAGGGAAGATTTAAAGTACAAATGCGATCTGAGTTGGGGCATTTGCCGCAGTAACTCGCTTAAAACCGATCGGCGATCGATCGCCATAATCTTTCTCCTAGTAGCTGCGGCAGGGTGGCGCGACGATCTTCACTGTCAAGCACCTCGATCGAAGTCGAGACAATTGGATCTTGAGGTTATCGATTTCTATATTACAGAAAAACCGCACCTAATAGTTACTGGATCGGCATTTCGAGTTAATAGCTTTACTATTATTTACCATCTGCTGTGACGCTCGGCATTCGGATCTGGGAGTTATCGATCGATAAAGCGATTTACTGGCGTGAGATTGGCATTGCGATCTGGATCGATGAAATGGGAAATCCCCCGTAACGAGCGATTGGCATCATTGCGTCGGTTTGTGACGCTCGCGCGCTTGGCTCTCGGTTGGCTCCCTGACTTAAGTCGGACATTTGCCAACACCGCATCTACTGGTGGTGGCGAAATGCGATCGTTGGTAGCTTTGGTAGGAGGTTGAGTGCCAAGCGCAGCGGTTTGTAACAGCGGTTTAGCCGCTACCGAGGTCTGAAATCCACTGCCATCTTTACCAAATGGTTGAGTAACTATAAGCGTGAATGCCAATGTGGAAAGCCACAGTCGAGCGTGTCGTTTGAACATAGGAAAAAGATCGATACTACTTACTGGTAACTTACCCACTCAGCTTGGCGGAAGCATCAAAATTTCCAACATTTACAAGATAGTAACATCACAGCCGTCGTTGGCGTAGCCTCTGTGCAAGAGAATCGCCAAAAAAATTCCCACCTCCGCCGCTAAGAATGCTAGGATCGCAAACAGCAAGAGAAGAAGTGCATAAAAAAAGGACAACCTAATGGCAGAGATAAATAAGTCGATATCCTTTGATGGTAGGGATATCAGACTTAAGGTTGGAGTATTCGCACCCCAAGCTGGTGGTTGCGTCTTAATCGAATCTGGCGATACCAGCGTACTAGTTACCGCGACGCGTGCGAAAGGACGAGAAGGAATTGATTTCCTACCATTGCTCGTAGATTATGAAGAACGGATTTATGCAGCCGGACGGATTCCCGGCGGTTTCTTACGTCGCGAAGGTCGAGCGCCAGAAAAAGTCACCCTAATTAGTCGGTTGATCGATCGACCGATGCGTCCGTTATTCCCCGACTGGCTGCGCGATGATATTCAAATCGTTGCAACCACCATGTCCCTAGACGAATTGGTACCCCCAGATGTCTTGGCAGTCACTGGAGCCTCGATCGCGACATTACTCGCGGGACTCCCATTTAATGGCCCGATGGCAGCAGTCCGCGTTGGTTTAGTCGGAGATGATTTTATCATCAATCCTACCTACCGCGAAATTCAAATCGGCGATCTGGATTTAGTCGTTGCGGGCACACCCGACGGCGTAATCATGGTCGAAGCTGGTGCCAATCAGTTACCCGAACAGGATATCATCGAAGCGATCGACTTTGGCTATGAAGCAGTTCAAGAGCTAATTACCGCCCAGCGGGAATTGCTCGCAGAACTCGGCATCGAGATCGTACATGCCGAACAACCAATTACTGACTCCACCTTAGAAAGCTTTTTACGCGATCGAACTACCGAAAGCATTAAAGTCGTACTTGGTAAATACGAGCCAAGTAAACCAATTCGGGATGCCCAGCTCGATGAAATCAAAGCTAAAGCAGTAGCCGAGATTGCCAGTCTCCCAGAAACCGATCCGATTCAAGTTGCCGCAGCTAGCGATAGTAAAGCTGTCAGCACCCTGTTCAAAAGCATCACCAAAAAAATGATGCGCCAACAAGTCATCGAAACCGGACGACGGGTAGACGGACGGGCACTCGACGAAGTGCGCCCCATCTCCTGTTTCGTCGGTGTCTTACCCAAGCGCGTCCACGGTACGGGTTTATTCAATCGGGGTCTGACTCAAGTCATGTCCGCCTGTACCCTCGGTACTCCCGGCGACGCACAGGATCTCGGTGACGATCTCAATCCCGAAAATACCAAACGGTATATTCACCACTACAATTTCCC
>NZ_JANMZA010000573.1:0-16568 GCF_031382685.1 Chamaesiphon sp. OTE_8_metabat_110
TTAGGTAAGTGACATTACCAAAATGTTAACAAATATCACAGGCAAGGAGGCGATCGCGAGTGGACGAGTCCTATCATACTTATCTCAACCGCGTGGCAAAAATGACCCTACCCGCCACCTATGAATCTCAGGTCAAAAATATCCAAGAATCGCCTAAGTTCAGGTTGAAAGAGGATGGCACTCGGCAACCAGTAGCGTTTCCGGGGTACTCGGCAATCACGCCACCAGGAGCGGAAGATCCGGTCAATAGTGCGGTATTTCAAGATTTAGCGGCATGTCAGCAGCAACTGATCGAGAAATTAGAACCGGATTTATTAGTGCTAGTCGATCCGGCAAGTTTTCACTTTACTTTAGCTGACTTGATTTGGGATAGTGCTTATCGGACGGTAGTCGCCGCCAATCCGGATTTTGAGAGTCAGTTGCGCGATCGGATCGAAGATAGTTTTAAAATCTATCAAGACTCGATCGTCGAAACAGCACCGATTCGCTGGCAAATCATGGGCTTGACTGTCCGCCCCCGCGCTATCGAAGTAAGTTTAGTACCCAAGGATGAGTACAGCTACAACCGGATTATCGCGTTCCGGCGCGCGATTTACCAAAATTCGAGTTTGATTTCCCTGGGCATCGAGCAGCAGTATTATTTTACCGCTCATACGACATTAGCTTATTTTGGCAACGTCGATCGGGAGATCGATCGCGTGCGACTGAGCGACACTTTGCAATCGTATAATATGCACTGGCTCGACAATCCCAAAGAGATCGTGTTGTCACAAGGCCAATTACGGAAGTTTACAGATATGTATACTTACAAACGAGAATCAGATTTCCCGATGGTGAATTTGTAGACAGTCTATAATTTTTAGATTACCAAAGAACGATCGCCACTGTGGCGATCGTTTTTTGATATTCGTTAAGGCTCTGTTAAATATTTAGTAACTGTGATATAAAATCGATCGATCTTCCGCCAGTCTTTTTCGAGTGTTTCTCCTGAAAACATCGAAATCTGATAACTATCGCCATCCCGTCGATATCTTCCAGGCTGTTCGGGATTTTCCCAACCACAGCAGATGAATCGCAGTTTACCCATCTGAAATCTTTGCTGCAACAACTTTTCAACGATAGTAGCATCTTTACCTTTGACGGTATATGTCGCGATTAATAGATCCAGTTGTCCATGCTTTAACTCGCAATCATTAAGTGTGGATTTTGGCAACTGGGCGCGCCACTGCTTGAAAAAGTCACAGGCATTTCGATCGATCCCTTTGGCAACTGTACCTGGGACAATTTTTGCGGGAGAGCCAGTTCTAAACAGTTCGGCAGATTGCTGTTTATTTGCCTGCGAATGAATTACATAGAGCAAGCGTTTGCCATCAGGACTACCGATGATTACTTGCGATCGATCTGCCAGATCGTAGATATAAATATAAATACCACTACCAATATCGCGATCTGGCAACCCAAACACCTCGACTACCTGCTTCATTGAAAGTCGATCGGTAATGAGTCGAAAGGGCGCGATCGATCTAGTAGTTGCAGGCATATAACGCGGCTGCATTGCCCGAGGTAACATTGATTTTGTCAATGCTGGCGACTTAGCTGGGAACCGTGCTGAAGTTGTCATCGGCAAACTACAGCCAACAATTATTAATAACTTTATCGCCCACTGCCGATATTTGGACATCACGATTTCATCGATTTTCGGAACCTGTGGTTGTCACAATAGCATCCAAGATCGCTATGGATGCCCAGACACCTGCGGTTTCGATAGAATATATAGGTGCAAAACCGCTGCAAATTAACAATGTCTCTATCTTCCTATCAGATCCGCTGGTGCAATCATTTAGCAGACATTCCCCAAACTGCCTGGGATGCGCTGTTTATGCCCTTAAAAACGCCATTTCTGGAGTGGGAGTGGTTGAATACCTTAGAGACTTCCGGGAGCGTTACCGCCGAAACTGGGTGGCTACCGACGCATCTCACCGTCTGGAAAGGACAGTCATTAATTGGAGCTGCGCCTTTGTACGTCAAGGGACACAGTTATGGTGAATTTGTCTTCGATAATCAGTGGGCGGAATTAGCGCAGCGGATGGGAATTAGGTACTATCCCAAGTTAGTGGGGATGAGTCCGATTACTCCGGCTGAGGGCTATCGATTTGCGATCGCACCGGGCGAAGATGCAGCGACAATTACCGAATTAATGTTCCGCTCGATCGATGAATTTTGCACTACTCATCGCTTGTCTGGATGCCACTTTCTCTATGTCGATCCCGAGTGGCGGCAGCAGACGATCGATTATGGATATAGTATGTGGATCAATCACAACTATGTCTGGCAAGATCGTGAGTATCAAACTTTTGATGATTATTTGGGCGGGTTTAATGCCAACCAACGCCGGAACATCAAGCGCGAACGTAAATCTGTGCGCGAGGCTGGATTGAATCTAACTACCGTCACGGGGGAAGAAATTTCCCCGCAGTTATTTTCGCAGATGTATGATTTCTACGCGGATACCTGCGATAAGTTTGGCTGGTGGGGGAGCAAATATCTGACTCCAGAATTTTTTGAGCAACTGCATGAAAATTATCGCCATCGAGTGGTATTTGTAACAGCGACAGGTGAAGATCCTGCTGCACCTGTGGGAATGTCTTTTTGTATTACCAAGGGCGATCGATTGTATGGTCGTTATTGGGGCAGTAGTGAGGAGATCGATTGCCTGCATTTTGATGCTTGCTACTATACCCCGATCGAGTGGGCGATTCAAAATGGGATTAAGATTTTCGATCCGGGTGCAGGCGGCAGACATAAGAAGCGGCGCGGCTTTCCCGCTACGGCTAATTACAGTCTCCATCGGTTTTATCATCCCCGATTTGGCAAAATCTTACGCGATCATTTAGCAGAATCCAATGAGTTGCAACAGCAGCAGATTGTCGCGATTAATGAAGATTTACCGATGAAAATCGCGCCCTAACTAACTAGGTCTTTGCCAAATTCAATAAGTTGGAGCAGCAGA
This sequence comes from Chamaesiphon sp. OTE_8_metabat_110, assembly GCF_031382685.1. Taxonomy (NCBI): domain Bacteria; kingdom Bacillati; phylum Cyanobacteriota; class Cyanophyceae; order Gomontiellales; family Chamaesiphonaceae; genus Chamaesiphon; species Chamaesiphon sp. OTE_8_metabat_110. The sequence goes on from NZ_JANMZA010000573.1 coordinate 3,011, forward strand.
TTGTCGCGATCGATGAAGATTTACCGATGAAAATCGCGCCTTAGTTAGAGCTTCATACACCTGAATCGATCGCCAATTTTGGCGATCGATTCTTGCCTAGTCGATCCTTAGTAATCAAGCGCGATTGGCAGCTTTGGCTGTTGCTGCGGGTATCTCTAATACAACCCAACAGATGCTATGCGAGCATATAGCAGCCATTTATGATGTAAAATTCGCACATTTTTAGCCAAAAAGAGCGGAAAACTGCTTGAAAAAGAGCCAAATCGCGAATAAATCGGTTAATCTAGATCTAATATAATTATTTAATGTTCGATTCATGACCTTATTAACCGATAATTTAATAGCGATCGATCGTGAACTATCCAATCGACAAATCGATCTCGATCCAGATGGCTACTTCATTATTTATATCGATCGCGAACATGGCACGATCTGCGCCAAGCATTATACTAATGTCATTGACGATCGTGGTTTGGCAGTAGATCCCGAAACGGGCAAAGTCATTCCCGCTAAAGGCAGCGTTCCTCGCAGTAGTACTACTTTATTTACCGGGCGCACAGCTAAGGAACTGTGCGTCAAAGTCCTCGAACAAACTCAACCTTGCCCAGTCGGAATGTTAGACCATGCAGCCTATTTAGGACGAGAATTTGTCCGGGCGGAAATAGCCTTAATCTCTGGTGCGGAATATATTCAGGATTAAATTTACTCAAGTCCTCTGACCAACTCAACCTTGTCCAGTCGGAATGTTAGATCGTGCAGCATATTTAGGACGAGAATTTGTCCGTGCAGAAATAGCATTAGTCTCTCGCACTGAATATATCCAGGATTAAATTTACTAACACGATCGTTACATGGCAAGATATCCAGTTGTAGCTAGTGGTTATTAGTAAGCACCAACAACCAATAACTATCGACAGCGTTTTAACTTTGATTTTGATACCACCACCAAGTTGCCATCGGAATCACCGTCGCCACAATTAGTAGTCCGATTACTACCACTAGAAAATTCGTGCGATTTGCTTCGGTTTCTTCGGCTTTGAGATAAGTTCTGCCGACTTCTGGCGTGGAAATAACTACTGGTGGTCCGGGATCTGCTTGTCCCGATAATACCGCACTGAGTCGATCGGCAGCACCGATAAATGACTGATTGTACTTATTCCCATTGCGTAAAGGTACCTGCATGGTTTCAGTAATGATACTGGTGGCAATTGCCTCGGTGAGCGTCGATTTGACCTCAGTTCCGGTTTGAATACCGATCGTATTCGTGACATTATCCAAGACAATTAGCACTTGGTTGGCTTGCTGTTCGGGGTCGCTAAACCATTTTTTGAATAGTTTGTCGGTAAGAGTTTGAATCGTCTCGCCATAATCGAGGCGATGAACCGTTACAAATCGGACTTCTTTATTCGTCTGCTTGGCGAGTTGTTCGAGTTTACCTCTGACCTCACCTTTGGTCGATAAACTCAAGACATCAGCTTTATCGATTACCCAAGTCGGTACGCCTGCGGAGACGACCGGAATTTCATAAATAGCCGTAGCTTGAGCTGGTAGTGCCAGGATGCTCATCGACAGAGCGATCGTCACCAGCGATAATAATAGTCGATGCTTGAGGCGATCGAAATAGCCAACGAGATCGGAACGAATGTATGACATAGGATTGAGCGCGAATATCTGTTTTAACTTTAGCAGAATCATTCAGTGGTTTTTGGTGTCTGCATCGAAGAAAGTGCCCCCAACTGGTGAAATTCCAGCAAGATCGATCGGCGATCGCGGCTATGGTCGTCAGATAAGGTACCATCGATCGATGGGCTACGCGCTGAGATCGATACTTTTATAGACGAGGGATTTTATGGCACGCTACGATGTATATGGACTAGGGAACGCGCTACTGGATGTCGAGTGTGAAGTCGCACCGGAGCTACTAGTAGAACTAGGCATCGACAAAGGTGTGATGACACTCCTCGATGAAGCCAGTCAGAACAAAATTTTGGCGCGGCTGGGTAGTGCAGCCAGCAAGCGCACCTGTGGCGGTTCCGGTGCGAATACGATCGTCGCTATCAGTCAATTTGGCGGTAAGACATTCTACTCTTGCAAGGTTGCCAAAGATGAACCCGGACAATACTACCTCAACGACTTACTAGAGTGCGGCGTCGATACCAATCTCAAAACTCATCCCCCTGCCGATGGCATCACCGGGAAATGTCTGGTGTTTGTAACTCCAGATGCAGATCGGACGATGAATACATTCTTGGGGATTTCTTCTGGCCTCTCCGACATCGAACTAGTGCCCGAGGCGATCGCCAACTCCACTTATACTTATGTCGAGGGTTATCTAGTTACGGGCGAAACTAGCAAACAGGCGGCAATCGCAGCCAGAGAAATCGCCGTCAATGCGGGTCGAAAAGTTGCCTTAACTCTCTCCGACCAAAATATGGCAAAGTTCTTCAAACCCGGACTGCTCGACATGCTCGGCACTGGAGTGGATCTGTTATTTGCCAATGAGAGTGAAGCATCTGGTACTCAGGATTTAACCAGCGCGATCGAGTTTTTAAAAACTATGTCCAAGAGTTTTGCACTTACTCTCGGTGCCAAAGGTTCGCTAATCTTTGACGGTCACACATTAATTGAAATCGCCCCTGTGCCCGTTAACGCGATCGATACCGTCGGCGCTGGCGATATGTATGCTGGTGGTCTGTTATATGGCATTACCAACGGTCTGGATTGGGCAACCGCCGGACGGTTGGGTTCGTTAGCTTCTGCTAAATTAGTCACGATTCCCGGCGCGCGAATGGCAACGCCAGATCTCCAAGCTTTGCTGACAGAAGTAATGAGGAGCTAAATCAATCATCTGGCATTGCTGACTATCAGGTATGTTGCATGAGTTGCTGCAACCCCCACCTCCCATCTCTAACTTGTCTTTTCACCCAATAACATCGTCCAAACGCTAGAAATTTGAGCGGGTAACTCTATAGTCAAGGTAGGTATTACCGATCCTGACATCGATTGACCTTTTACTCGATTTACCGAGCAGACGGCGATCGATCTCATGAGCAGGAGTAGCTATTAGTAGGCAGATTGTGATTCTAATCCGAGCGGCTAGTGACCTGTAACTACCCCAATCTACCTTCTGATGGCACGAGATGTTACCGATAGCAAAAAGCTGGGCATACTGAGAAGCGCAAATTTGGCAAAAAATAGTATATTGCCAAATCGGTAATTTGACATTGACACAAAAAAACTGGCTCCTCAATGGCAGCCAGTTTTTTTGTGAAGTTGCGATCGAGCGATTATTTTTCTGATAAATCTACACCGAATACTTCCGCAAAGACTTTATTTACCTTATAGCCAGAATCGATCGATTCGAGGGGATCTTTGCGGAGTCGGTGACGCAGGCACAGCGCGATAATCCGGCGAATATCGTCGAGAGTGACCTCTGTGCGCCCTTCAAAGGCGGCTAAAGCCTTGGCAGCGCGGTTGGTGACGATATCGCCGCGCAAGCCGTCTACATCGCATTCAGAGCAGACTTGGGAGATTTTTACGCGCAGATCGTAGTCGAGCGATACACTTGCGAGTCTGGTTTGAGCATCGACGATGCGCTGCTGGAGGAGTACTTGTTCGGCTTGATATTCAGTGGTAAAATTGTTGGGGTTTTGGTCGAAATCCGATCGCTGTTCGACGATTTGCACTCGCAGAGCTGGCTCTTTAACAGTCCGAATTTCGGCGTGCATCCCAAATCTGTCGAGCAGTTGGGGGCGGAGTTCGCCTTCTTCTGGATTTCCCGAACCGACTAAGACAAATCGCGCTGGATGACGGATCGAGATCCCTTCCCGCTCGACGGTATTCCAGCCACTAGCAGCCGAATCGAGTAAGACATCGACGAGGTGATCGTCCAAGAGATTGACTTCATCGACGTACAAGATCCCGCGATTGGCTTTGGCTAGCAATCCTGGTTCAAAAGCTTTGACACCTTCAGCAAGGGCTTTTTCAATATCGATCGTGCCACAAACGCGATCTTCAGTCGCTCCCAATGGTAAATCCACCATTGGCACTTTTTTAGTAGCGACGGGAAAAGTCGCATGTGTACTCAGAAATTCCTCGCGCAATTCCTCGCTCATCAAATCGGGATCGCTGGGATGACTATTGAAGGGATCGCCAGCCACAACATCGATTTCGGGGAGTAGATCTGCTAGTGCGCGAATTGTCGTAGACTTACCTGTACCTCGATCGCCCATGATCATCACCCCACCGATAAAGGGGTCGATGACATTTAACAACAGAGCTAATTTCATTTCCTCTTGCCCGACAATAGCAGTAAACGGAAATACAACTCGACGCGCTGTAGCGGACGATTGGACGGTAGCAGCCACAATAATTACCTATCTTCAATAATTTTGACAATTTTCTCTCATTATAGATGTTAGTGAGACGAGAACCTAGTGGCTACTATGTGGTCTTTGGATTGGTGCTGCTGGGTCTGAAGATCGGAACTTAGCGATGGGCGCGGCGAGACAGTACGGGTAAATTGGCGATCGCTATGAAAAATCGGGTCTTAGATCGGGAGTGCTGCTGTACTCATTTAATTTACGGCTTTAATACCTTTAGACTCACTAACAGCCTAACTTTCCGCTTTTTAAGCATTGTTAATACATTTGAGATATATTAGCTATACTGAAAATTCAGCATAAAGTCTATTTAGAAGTATTTATTCAACAGTTATAATATTTAGCAATTTAATAGAGTTGTTACATACCCAATTAGATGGTAGATGATATTACTAGAAATCTTGGGAGGTATAGTACTTGACTAATTCAGCTCACAATCTCGATCGCACAACTCCACAAGATGGCAGTCATCCAAGTTCAGATAGCATTGAATTAACATTAAATCCCGCAGACGATCGTCTGCAATCGCCCGATCTCATGAGTGAATATGATGAGGCAACCCAGCAACAGCTTGGATTTGATGTAGTAGGAGACGATCGCTCATTAAGTGCGATCGAAATCACAAATATTAGCGATCGCGATCGGAATTTACAGATCTTAAATGATAACGGCGATCGAAACGATCTCAAGAAGATCGACAGCAAACATCAGTCAGATTCGATCGAGATCGACTCATCACTTGATGTCCGTACCGAACTAGATTTATTACTAACAGCCTTGGAGCAATCCACGCCACATCCGCCTACTCCAAGTCTGGAAACCGATGATAGCTCGATTTCTAGTATTCTCACTCAGATCGCTACAGTCGAACCAGTCACACACGTTCAAGAATCAATTCAAGCTTTAAATGCTAGCCGCGAGCAACTGACACTCGCCCAATCTCAATTACAAATATTAGCGCAACGCAATCAAACTCAAATCGATCGAGTTGATGCCAACGTGTTAGAAGTCAAGCAAATTAAGTTTCGGATTCAACAATTAGCACAGCACAGTAAAAGTCAAATCGAACATGTCGAGCGAATATTAAACTCACTATCCAAAATTCATACAGAAATTGTCACCAATCTAGCTAAGTTTGGTGGGTATGATGAGATTCGGGTGATGTTATCGCAACTTGAAGCTGCTCGGTATGCCTTGGTTATCGCTCACGATCGCGTCAATACTGGGCAAGAGAATTTTTATGATTCACTCAAGTTAATTCAGGCACAAGTCGCTGCGCGTAGCGATGAATCAGAGGCAAAGTTAGATCGATATCAACAGTCAATTCAAAGCCTATCTCAAGCGATCTCTACAGATCGATTGCGAATTGCCGGGATGAGCGTAGAGATGAGTACAAAAACTAATGAACTACATAGTTTAAGTACCGAAATTACAACCATACACGATCGAATTGTCGAAAAATCTCAAACTCTCCAAGCTAAAATTACTCGAATCGATCGCAGCTTTAGCGAACTTTCCCAATCGATGCAGCAAGAAAAAGAACAGTTCTATGAATTAACTGCCGAATCGATTGAAAAAGCCGATCTGGTGCGATCGCAACTCGATGAAATCATCAAACAGATTAGTGACGATCGCGCGATATTTACGACATTCACCGCAGAAATCGAAGCTCTCCGCAGTGAGGCTAAAGCCGAAGCAGAACGCCAGTTCGAGCGGATCGAGTTGCGCGATTTTGAACTCAGCACGCTTGCCAATAATTTTAAAATCGATCGCAAACAGCAACTCATTACCACAACTAAGCTCACTAACTGGCTGTGGATTCTTTCTGGTGGTGTGGGTATTATTTTAGTCCTATTAATTCGGCTGTCAATCGCTATTAAGTAGGCAAACTGTATTTTACAATCTTATTTATCAATCGATAGTATCCCTCGATTGGGATATAATGTACGATACTTTCAACTCGCGATCGATCTTGAAATTAATCGATCGTTGCCCTGGTAATTTTCTTGGTGATTAGGGCTGTGGCAAAGGTTAAACGAAAAGAGGGGAAAATAGCCGCAGCAGATACTAAAGAGTGCTTATACTGTTTATCTACTATCCCGATTGAAGCTAGCAAATGCGCTCACTGCACTTCAGAGCTACCGATGGCGATCTAGCTGTGAATAAAATCGGTGAGTAGATAAGGATTTTTTGATAAAATCTGGTCTGGGACTTCCCGCAATCGGAAACCAGTGGTAGGATGTGTTGTTAAATAACATTACAACACCAACATAAGAACCATGGCATTGCAACAAGGTAGTCTGATCGGCGATTTCAAGAATTTTATTATGAAAGGCAATGTGCTAGATCTAGCTGTTGCCGTAATTTTGGGTGGTGCATTTGCTAAAATTGTTGAGTCTTTTATCAAAGACATCATTACTCCAGTTATTTTGGCTCCAGCGCTGGAAGCTGCCAAGTTGAAAGACATTGCTGAATTAAGTGCTGGAGGAGTAAAGTACGGTTTATTCCTGGCTGCGGTAGTTAACTTTTTATTAGTTTCATTTGTGATTTTCCTAGTAATTAGAGCATTTGAAACTGCTAAAAGAAAGATATCTCGTCAGGAAGCTATGGCTGAAGCAGCAGCAGATCCAGTAGTAGTACAGCAGCAACTAATCGATTCGATCGACAGGTTGAATTCAACGGTATCACAAAAAATGTAATGCTCGATCGGTAGCATTATAAAATAACTACCAGCTTGGAATTTTTGTGAATCTATTGCTTTAGATGAAGCCTGTCAAAGTCGATTGCCAAAATTCAAACGTTGGCAATCGATGAATTAGCTTGGCTCGATCGCTTCAATTGCCTCCACCGCAGCTTCTAGCGCGATCGAAATATGCGTCCAATGAGTACCACCCTGACAAAAAGCAGTATAGGGTTCGCGCAGGGGGCCGTCAGCAGAAAATTCAGACGTACTCCCGTCAATAAATGTCCCACCTGCCATAATTAACTCGCTCTCATAACCATGCAGATTGCCAGGAACGGGATCGACATAAGCGTCAATGGGTGAATTTTGTTGGATCGATCGACAAAAAGCAATCAGTTTCGCTCTCGAACCAAACTGAATTGCCTGAATCACATCGCGGCGGGGCGCCAGCGGTAAGGGATTGACGGCATAGCCCAATTTATCGAACACATAGGCTGTCAAATGGTTGCCCTTCATCGCTTCACCCACCATTTGCGGCGCTAGAAATAAACCTTGAAACAATAGCCGATTTTGGTCGTAAGTAGCACCGCCAGAAGAACCGATCCCTGGCGCTGTGAGCCGACAAGCCGCCATCTCTACCAAATCCGCTCTCCCGGCGACGTAGCCGCCGCCTGTGGCGATCGTCCCCCCCGGATTTTTAATCAGCGATCCGGCAATCAGATCCGCACCCACCGCAGGCGGTTCGCAATCTTCGACAAATTCACCATAGCAATTATCCACAAAGCAAATCGTGTTGGGATTTTGGCGTTTGACAATTTCAATAATCCGCCCGATCTCCGCGATCGATAAAGACGATCGCCAAGCATAACCACAGGAGCGCTGAATTAGCACCAGACGGGTATGCTTTTCGATCGAATGACTCAAAGTATCCCAAGCGATCCCCCCGTCGCTCTCAAGGGCTAATTCGCGGTAGCTAATCCCAAATTCCTTCAGCGATCCTTGCCCCGTCCCTCTAGTGCCGATCACTTCCTCCAAGGTATCGTAAGGTGCGCCCACCACCGACAGCATTTCATCCCCCGGACGCAGTACGCCAAATAGGGCACACGCGATCGCATGAGTACCCGAGACAAACTGCACCCGTACCGCTGCCGCCTCCGCACCCATAATTTCGGCAAAAACTCGATCGAGCGTTTCTCGCCCCAAATCGTCGTGTCCGTAGCCGCTGACACTGCTAAAATGCCGAACACCCACTCTGTTTCGGGCGTAAATTTCCAAAACTCTTCGGAGATTACCCTTGACTTGACCGTCAATACCATTAAAAATCAGGGATAGTGCCTTTTCTGCCGCTGGAATAAGTAATTTGCCGTTCATGATTCGATGGGGTAAATTATTTGCCTGTGGGATCTGCTAGCAGATCGGGCATATTAGTAAAACTCTTCATAGGTTATCTCAATGACTGTTGCCGCATCAACAAAACTTCGTCTCGATTGGACGATGATTATCGCACTCGTTATCTTTCATATTGGCGCAGTCTGTGCTTTTTTACCGGGACTATTTAGCTGGCAAGCTGTTGGGGTGGCAGTACTGCTCCATTGGATTACGGGTGGACTGGGGATTACATTAGGTTGGCACCGTCTGCTGTCTCACCGGAGCTTTCAGGTGCCCAAATGGTTAGAGTACTTCTTTGCTTTGTGCGGCACACTAGCATTGCAGGGTGGCATTATTTGGTGGGTAGGGTTGCACCGTCACCATCATCTACATTCGGATGAAGATGTCGATCATCATGATTCCAAGAAAGGTTTCTTGTGGAGCCACGTCCGATGGATGTGTTTTGAAATCCCGGCTGAAAGCGATATTCCCCGCTTTACCAAGGATATTGCCAACGATCGCTTCTATCAATTTTTGAACGAGTATTTTTTCCCCTTGCAAGTTGTCTTGGGAGTAATATTGTACGCGATCGGTGGTTGGCCGTTTGTATTTTGGGGCGTGTTCGCTCGTCTAGTCATCGTTTACCATTGCACTTGGTTGGTAAATAGCGCAACTCACAAATTTGGCTACCGCAACTTTGAAACAACCGACAATTCGACCAACTGCTGGTGGGTTGCCCTGACTACTTACGGCGAAGGCTGGCACAACAATCACCACGCTTACCAATATTCAGCGCGTCACGGGATGAAATGGTGGGAAATCGATATCACCTGGATGACAATTCAAGTATTGCAATTGCTGGGTTTGGCTACCAAGGTGAAACTGGTTGAAGCTGGAACGGCTAAAGAGTAAGAGAAATGAGCCTGCCCGATCTCGATCGCAGATTGCTTGCAAATCATAGCGGGTATGCTAATATGTTTAAGCGGTAAATCAAGTCCGCTTAAGTGCGAGTGTAGTTTAGTGGTAAAACTATAGCCTTCCAAGCTATTGATGCGGGTTCGATTCCCGCCACTCGCTTAGTCTCCGATCTAGTCATAGCAACAGTTACAGCAGAAGCATAAGGTCTGTAGCAAGTTACGATTACGCGCCGATCGATCCGAATGTCTTCTCATCTCATCAAAAAGCGAGCCGAAATTAGATTTGGCTCGCTTTTTATTCAAAGCTCGTCAACCACTGCAATTCAGATCGCAGATGAATTTTGGGGCGATCGTGAGAAGGCGATCGGACAATCTCTAGATAACTTTTTTCTCCTTACCCTAGCCGCGATCGATTCAGTTTTCAATTTTCCGGTGCATTAAGGTGGTGTGGCGGATTATTCTAATTCTTAGGCTTGAGCAATGCGCTTGATATTTTCCATGACGCTGGGTAACACGATCCGAAATCTTCGCCCTAGCAACAAACCAAACAGAAAAGCGAGTAGTCCTTGGAATGAAACTTCATGGGTGAAGTATGTACCATCTGACTGACTATAAAGGTGGCGATATACATTCAACTTGCATAGCGGTAATTTAAGTGTGAACGTGTAGCTATTTCCGGCATTTAATTGTGAGATGATAAATGGGGAAACTCGACCTGCTTTAGGAGTGAGTTTACCTACCGATCCCAGCACAAAAGCACCTTCTAAGCGAGCATCTGACAATTCAGTATCCCATGCCGACCAATGTTCTACATCTGTCCAAATTGCCCAGATTTTCTCTGGTGAAGCCGAAGTTTTAAGCGTGTGACTAAATTTCATAAGATTTTTCTGCCACAAGTATTAAGTAGGGGGTATCTAAACACCGTAAAATGTTGTCACTGTCAATATAATATCTAAATATTGGCATTGTCAATATCTGGGTGAAAAGTATGCCTAAATATCATCACGGCGACTTGCGTAATACGCTAATCTCGATCGCGATCGAACTACTGGCTGAAGACGGACTTCAGGCACTTAGTTTGCGAAAAATGGCACAGAGGGCTGGCGTGAGTCATAACGCGCCCTATATGCACTTTGCTGACAAAGAAGCCGTGCTGGTGGCGATCGCAGCAGAGGGCTTTAGGCTACTAGCAGTTGATGTAGAATCGGCGATCGCGCGAGCAGGTAGCAGTACACGCGAGCGATCGATCGCGGCATGTCAGGCTTATGTGCGCTTTGCACTCGGACATCCCGATCGCGTACAAGTCATGTTTCGTCCTGTTGATGAGGCAAAATATCCCAGCCTCGTAGAGACTTCTCAGTCATCACTACATCGATTATTCGAGCTGGTTAAATCTGGGCAGGAGCATGGAGAACTAAAGGCTGGCGATACTCAGGCAATGACCAAAGCGATCTGGGCAATGGCTCATGGCATATCAGCTATTTCGATTGCTTATCAAACCAGCATTATGTCACCAACCACATCATCGGAAGATCTGACATCAATGTTTGTCAGTTTTTTATTGGATGGATTAGCCGCATAACAACCAAGATCGTCGGACGGAGATCGATCGCTTACACTAGCTGGAGTTAGATTTTACCGTTTATGAATGCAGATCCAGACTTGATGCCGATGGAATATCTCAAAGAGGTTCGATCGATCCTGGCTGTGGATGGGATGAAATGCTAACAGACTCACCACTTTGTATATACTGAGTCATGAGCCTGAAAATAAAATCTGTCACCATCCCCATCTTCAGAAGTTAGGAATTTTTATCGTAATGTCATTTTCTAAAATCTTAATTGCCAATCGGGGCGAAATCGCGCTGAGAATCATCCGTACCTGTGGTGAAATGGGGATTGGTACGGTTGCCGTGCATTCGACGATCGACAGGCGGGCACTTCACGTTCAGCTAGCCGACGAAGCCGTGTGTATCGGCGAACCGATCGGGAGTAAGAGTTATCTCAACATTCCAAATATTATCTCTGCGGCTCTGACGCGCAATGCTACAGCAATTCATCCCGGCTATGGGTTTCTGGCGGAGAACGCCCGGTTTGCCGAAATCTGTGCCGACCATCATCTGACTTTTATCGGCCCTTCACCAGCCGCAATGCGGGCGATGGGCGACAAATCTACTGCTAAAGAGACGATGAAACGGGTAGGAGTCCCGACGGTACCTGGTAGCGATGGACTCCTCGCCGATGCCGAAGAAGCACTGAAAATTGCGGGTGAAATCGGCTATCCCGTGATGCTCAAAGCCACTGCTGGCGGTGGCGGACGCGGGATGCGGCTGGTACGTGAAGAAGCAGACTTGGTGCGACTTTATCATGCCGCCCAGGGTGAAGCCGAAGCTGCTTTTGGTAATGGTGGTGTCTATGTCGAGAAATTTATCGAATGCCCCCGCCATATCGAATTTCAGATCCTTGCCGATAACTATGGCAACGTCGTCTATCTGGGCGAACGCGACTGCTCGATCCAAAGACGGCATCAAAAACTCCTTGAAGAAGCGCCCAGCCCCGCCTTAACCCCCAAACTCCGTCAGAAAATGGGTGCAGCCGCGATCGCCGCTGCCAAATCGATCGATTATGCGGGCGTCGGTACGGTCGAATTTCTGCTCGATAAACATGGTGATTTCTACTTCATGGAGATGAATACCCGCATCCAAGTGGAGCATCCCGTCACCGAAATGATTACCGGACTAGACCTAATTGCCGAACAAATCCGCGTCGCCCAAGGTGAAAAACTTTCCTTCACCCAAGAGCAAGTAGTCTTAAAAGGACACTCGATCGAATGTCGCGTCAATGCCGAAGATCCCGACCACAATTTCCGCCCATCCCCCGGTAAAATCACTGGTTATCTGGCTCCCGGCGGCCCAGGAGTGCGGATTGATTCCCATGTGTATACCGATTACGAGATTCCACCTTTTTATGACTCTTTGATTGGCAAATTAATCGTCTGGGGAGTCGATCGCGATACGGCGATTCGGCGGATGCGACGGGCATTGCGAGAATATGCTATTACGGGTGTGCCGACGACGATTAATTTTCATCAGCGCATTCTCGAACATCCGGATTTTATTAAGGGTGAAGTTTATACCAATTTTGTCGAGTTAATGATGGCTAAGGACGATGGCTAAGGACGATCGCTAAGGGGCGTTATATCTGGGTATGAAAGATGGGGAGACGAGGGGACGAGGGGACTGGGGGATGGGGAGATTTTAGCGTTGCACAAGAAGGGAAATCATACCTCAAATCAGCAACGCCACTAATCTTTTTGAGCTAACTCTTCTTTTAATAACTGTTGATAAATACCTGCTAATTTGGGGGTGACGGTATTTGTCTCGATGCCATAACCCAAGCTCGTCCAGGTACTCGATAATCGCCGTCTGACTTGCTCCAATTGACCTGCTTTTAATAGCTCAGGGATATTCATTCTCCAGGATTGTTCATCGCTCAGCCAAGCATGAACGACAGCATCTTGGTACTTAGACTCAAAGCTATAAGCACACTGAAAGACAAATAGCGTACAAGATTGCTTGGGATGATACTTCCGAGCCATCTTTGCCCAGGTGATATCAATCATCTGATAGCGACCAGCGGCGGTAGAGCAATTATTCATATTTGGCCCGCTGGTAATCCGAATGCACCGCTCGGGATGACGATCGAGACTCTTGGCATGAGTGCCACCATAAATAACCGAATATGGTTGGCGATCGCTAGCCTCACTAGCAGAGATTGTCCGCATCAACGCCCGAATGTAAGGATCGCCACCTTTCATCACCAACGGCGGCGGTTGACTAGTCTCAAAAGTGGGATTGGCGATCTGCCGATCTCCCGTTTGTCTCAAGAGCAATACAGACCACAGCGCCGCAATACAGCCGATCGTCATGCCGATCGTTCGATAGTGTCTAGGTTTAAATGTGTCCATTGAGCATTAATAACTACAGATTGAGCGGCTGAGGCAAGATGAGATTCACAGTTGGCAATCCCTCATATCACCGAAGTGTTTGCGGGTCGCTTGCCAACTGTGGATAGGGAATCTGCGATCGTCGATCCCTTCTTTTGTCTCTTTACCTGCACGTTTACCACGATCGTTAGTTACTACACAGCCGCAAAGAGATCTTCCCAACTTTTAGACTCTGCGGTGGGGGAACTGACGATTTCTAAGAC
>NZ_JANMZA010000619.1:0-6930 GCF_031382685.1 Chamaesiphon sp. OTE_8_metabat_110
GCAAGGTGTCGATCTAACTTGGAAACAAGATTGGGAGCGGTTCGACCTCTGGCGGGAAGGTAAAACGGGCTATCCATTGGTAGATGCCAATATGCGCGAGATCGCCGCAACTGGATATATGTCCAATCGCGGTCGTCAAAATGTGGCGAGTTTTTTGACTAAAAACCTCGGTATCGATTGGCGAATGGGTGCCGAATGGTTTGAATCTCTGCTAATTGATTATGATGTTTGCAGCAATTGGGGCAACTGGAACTATACCGCTGGAGTGGGTAATGATGCGCGAGGTTTTCGCTTTTTTAATATTACCAAGCAGTCCAATGATTACGATCGCGAAGGTAAGTATGTCAAGCATTGGTTGCCAGAGCTAGAGGGAGTTCCCGCCGCTAAAGTTCACGAACCTTGGAAACTTTTACCAGTCGAACAGGAACGTTTTGGGGTCAGAATTGGCGTTGATTATCCGCAGCCTGTGGTCGATTTATTTAAGTCAGCCCGCACGAATGAGCTGATTTATAATATGGCTTTTAATATGCCGTCTAGTTCTCGCGATCGACCCGTTCCCAAGCGACGTGCTAAGTAATGCAATTTAGACAATAAACTAGTCTAAGTATGTAGTATGTAGGGTGGGCACTGCCCACCACATAGGTTTCCGAACAATATCTATCTAATAAATACCTGTATTTACTTGTCTTAAAGCAAATTTTGACAATAAACTATTGCTATGACAAACCAGACCTTTTATAAAAGGTCTGGTTTGTGTTCTAACAAGTATGGATTAGATTAGCTTAAATGGTGTGTGGTGGGCACTGCCCACCCTACTAAATATCTAATCCTTAAACGGGTAAGATCGAGCGCTGACAGCTCGGACAAACAGCGTGAATTGTCAACTGACAATCGAGGAGATGATAGCCTTCTTTTTTAGAAGTTTTATCGCCGATTTTCAAGACGGATTCATTCTTGAATTCGATCGTTTGATTGCATTTGACGCAGATTAGATGGTGGTGGTGGTGGTAGGGTTGATTGATTTCATAATGCTTGTGATCTTCAGCTAGCTCCAGTTCGCGCAAGATGCCCATCCGCGCCATCAGTTTGACGGTACGATAAATAGTAGACAAACTAATATCGTGCCCTTCATTGTGGAGCAGATCGAACAGATCCTCGGCGCTCAGATGTTTGCCTTCGGCTAGGTTCTGAAATATGTTTAGAATGACTTCGCGTTGGGGTGTCAGCCGCCAACCCCGTTCGTGTAGCTCAGCTTTGAGAGAGTCTGCTGTGTAGAATGACATACTCATCACCCGGTTTCGATCGTTAGCTACCATCATATCGGAGTTGGGATCTATTTGCAAGAAGCAGCACTTATTGAGAATAAGTCTCTTTTAAAACTTGGTGTCAGGGTGCGATCGCGGTTGTTAACAACATCTGCGGCAACACCGATCGAGTGAAGTAGAATGTAAGCATCACTGCTGGTATTTCTCGATCGAGTCAGCTAAATTACGACTCGATGCTAGTTTGGTAATTTCAAGAGTAAGTCTAAGTCAAAGATCCAGAGATTGTCTCGATCGAACAGCTCCAATCTAATTTTAATGGATCGACTGCTTGCCCGAACCTTCACGATCGCCATCGATCGTCAGCGCCCAACATGATTCGACGCTTTCAACTACGGGATATTTTGAGCTTGCTGCTACTATTTTTGAGTAGTTGCAATAGTTTATCGTTTGGCAACAGTTCGCCGCCGAGTCGTCCGGGAATCGTCCGCGTGTGGGCGCATTCGGGACAAGCCGCAGAGCGTCAAGTGCTGGAGCGCCAAGTCCAGCGGTTTAATGCGGCTAAAACGGGGGCGACGGTACAATTGACGTTTATCCCAGAGGGTTCATATAACGCCCAGGTTCAAGCCGCCGCGTTATCAAAAGATTTACCCGATGTCCTTGAATTCGATGGGCCATTTGTTTACAACTACGTCTGGCAACAAAATCTCGTGCCGATGGACAAGCTGATTTCGGCATCGGTCAAACAGGACTTATTGCCATCAATTCTCCAGCAGGGCACCTATCGCGGGCGATTGTATTCCGTGGCGACCTTTGATTCTGGGTTAGGCTTGTACGGTCGTCGCAGCCAGCTTCAAGCCGCCGGGATTAGAATTCCCCAGGGTAATCAAGATGCGTGGACGGTGGCGGAATTCGATCGAGCATTGGCAGCATTAGCAGCACGCGACCCCGACAGACAAGTGCTCGATCTCAAACTCAATCTGCGCGGTGAGTGGGCGACTTATGGCTTTTTGCCGATTATTCAGTCGGCTGGCGGTAAAGCAAATGGCAGCCTGAACAGCCCTAGCGCCGTCACCGCGATGCAGTCAGTCCAAAATTGGTTAAAACAGGGGTATGTCGATCCCAACATCGATGATGGGGCATTTACGAGCGGCAGGGTGCCACTCTCCTGGGTGGGTCACTGGGTCTACAAAGACTATGCCAAAGCCGTTGGTAAAGATTTGGTAGTCTTACCATTACCCAACTTTGGGCAGGGTTCCAAGACCGCTCAAGGCTCGTGGAATTGGGGGATTACCACCAATTGCTCGACGCCCACATGTCAAAAATCGGCGATGAGTTTCCTGGAATTTTTACTCCAGCCGCAAGAAGTCCTAGCGATGGCGAACGTCAATGGAGCCGTACCGGGCACCAAGCAAGCGATCGCGCAATCTCAACTCTACGCCCCCACTGGCCCATTACGCCTGTTTGCCGCTCAACTCCTCGCAGGCGAAACCGTACCGCGCCCCCAAACGCCAGCCTACCCAGTCATTACCTCCGCTTTTCAAGAAGCATTTGCGAATATTCGCAATGGCTTACCCGTCAAAACAGCTCTAGACAAAGCGGCAACCGCAATTGAGATCGATCGTCAAGACAACCAAAATTATCCCGATGTCCAGTGAGAGAATCTACCGTGTATGCACAAGTCTGTTGGACTTCGTTTCTAGATCTAAATCCCCCAACCCCCTTAAAAAGGGGGCTTTAAAAGTCCCCCTTTTTAAGGGGGATTTAGGGGGATTTCTAGGGTTTTTGCTTCTCTCTAGACTTGTGTATACACAGCAGGTGAGGGGATAGGGATAGGGAATAGGAAAAGATGATATTTGCACTTTCGCAGGAGGTCTAATAATGACGAGCAAATCATTAATAAAAGATGATACCCGGACGGCGTTACTAATGTCGGCACCTGCATTATTCGGCTTATTGCTATTTGTTGCCCTGCCATTTCTGCTCGCTCTCATCCTCTCGTTTACCAACCTGCGGCTCGGTTCGCCCTTACCGCTCCAGTTTCTAGGGCTAGAACAGTATCGGCGAGTGTTGCTAGATCCCAACTTTCGGCAAGCTCTACTCAATAACGCTCTATTTGCACTAGTGATGGTGCCCTTGCAAACAGCACTCGCACTCGCAATGGCGCTACTCATCAATCGTCCGCTACCAGGGATGACGATTTTTCGCACGATCTTTTTTATGCCAGTCGTATTTCCGATGGCTTTGGTAGCCGTAATTTGGACGATTATTTACGCCCCCAGCGCGAACGGGATGATGAATGCTTTATTGGAGTCAATCACGCTCGGTTTGTGGGAGCCGAAAGACTTTCTCAACGACCCGAATTTAGCACTACCAGCCATTATGTTATTGTCGCTGTGGCAGGGGGCGGGGTTTCAGATGGTAATTATTTTGGCAGGATTACAGGCGATTTCTAGCTCTTTGTATGAAGCCGCAGCGATCGATGGTAGTAATAAATGGAACCAGTTTCGCTACATCACCATCCCCCAACTGCGAAACACGCTAATTTTTGTGATGCTGGTGACTTCCGTACTCTCATTTCGGCTCTTCGACCAGGTTCAAATCATGACTCAAGGCGGCCCCAATGGTGCGACGACGACGGTAATGTATGAAGCAGTTAAGGCATCATTCGAGCAACAAAAGATGGCTAAAGGTGCCGCGATGACGGTCATATTTTTCGCGATCGTATTAGCAATTACCTCATTGCAAAGAGTTTTGATACCAGAAGATAGCGCGATCGATTAAATAATTTCTTTACTTTATTTGCAGCTAGTATCCCGATGGGGTAAAATCTACAGCAAATCCGTATAAGAAATAGCTATACCAATTTCGGGCACAATTAAAATATAATTTTAGAGTTTTAGATTGTTTGCATATGTCAAAGTTGACCGACCTTTTGAATCAGATTGTTGGCTGGATAGAAGACAACAATTCGGAAGAATGGAATAGAATTCGCCTGGATACTGGTTTGAGTCACGCCCAGATTCAACATTTTTATGAAGGTAATTCGTTCATCTTTCCGACAGAAATTGTTGATCTCTATCAGTGGCATGACGGTGGTAATGGCTCTTTCTTTATAGATGCTCACGGAATCTATGGAGATCAACACTTTAATTCCCTAGGTTGGGGATTAAGCTGTGGTGAAGATTGGTCGAGAGATTACTGTCCAGACAAGAAGATCTTAGCTCTGTTTGCTTGTGAGGATGTTTACTGGTGGACGATATTGCCAGATACCTCTCAAGAGGCTGCACCGATTTATGTCAGTGATGAGCCAGATTTTGATACCTGCTCTCCTAATTATCCTAGTCTCACAGCAATGCTAGAGGAGATGATTCAAAGGTTATAGGCGTAGCTTGACTCAATCTTGCTGAATTAGGCATTGGTGACTATACCGTGATGCTCCAGCAGGAAAACTAATCGTGATAAATAATCTGCTGAAACGGTGTGAGATCTGCCTAGCAGATTTGAATCGTCGATTAGTTATGACGATCGATTAACTTCAAAAAACCGTCGCACCTCGATCGAGATATTTGGAAAGGCTAAAGGTGAAATTGTGCCATCTTGAAGGTTGGTGACAGTCCGATAACCCAACGGTGAAGGATCTTGAAAAACAGTGAGCTGTGCATCCTGGAGATTTACCACCCAATACTCAGGTATTTCTGACTGTGCATAGACGATCTGTTTATCGCCTAGATCGTAATTGAGGGTGCTATAGGAATACTCAACCAGCCAAAAGATATTTTCTGGATAGGGATGATGCCCTAGGTAAACAGTATCGAGCGGTTGGACGATTGCCAGATCTGGCTGTGGCTCCGAACCATTAGGCAAGGTTACGGGACGACCTTCCCGGACTTGAGCTTGTCCGACAAGGAGACCGCGCAGGATTTGGGCAGCGCGATCGCTAAAATAAACATGGGGTTCTCCTTCCGGTGGCATCAGAATTAGATCTCCCCGTAATAATTCGAGATTTTGACCATCAAAAATACCTGAGTCGATCGCCTGATGGTATCGATCGATTGTCCACTTATAGGTCGCGATCGTCATCATTTATCCTCTCAAGTGTTGACGTATTCTCACTTTAACAGATCTTCGCTCGCTGCCAAGTCGATGAAAAAGGTTTTGATGTTGTTAGAATGAAGTTCAATAAGCTGGAGATCGCATTATGTCAGATTTTCCTTCTGAAGGGCTTCCCCAACGCATTCAACCAGAGCAATTTACGCCAAACCGCCAGGGAAATCGATCGCGATCGGGCATAGTTAGCTATGCTTTACTGATTTTGTTGGCGTTGCTATTTGTGGCACCGATCGCGTTTATGTTCGTGGCTAGCCTCAAACCTGATGAATTAGTCTTATCGCAAGCTGGTACTATTCAAGGGTTTATCCCCAGTCCGGCTTCTCTCCAAAACTATCAGGATGTATTTCAAAGAGTCAATTTCGGGCAGTTTTTTATCAACTCATTATTAATTACTAGCTCGATCGTTCTGGGGGGATTGGTAATTAATTCAATGGCGGGTTATGCTTTTGCCAGGTTGCGGTGGCGGGGACGCAGCACGATCTTATTAGTGGTATTGGCATTGATGATTATTCCGTTTGAAGCGATCGCGGTGCCATTGTTTTTTCAGGTGACTCTATTAGGTTGGCGCAATACTTATCTGGCGCAAATCTTGCCGTTTATTGCCAATGCGTTTTCAATTTATCTATTCTATACATTCTTTATCGGCTTACCCAAAGAACTCGAAGAAGCAGCACGAATTGATGGAGCTAGTATCTTTCGCACCTTCTGGGAAATTATCGTGCCAATTTCCAAGCCCGTATTTGCAACTGTCACGATCTTGACTTTTTTGACTCAGTGGGGGTCTTTTCTGTGGCCGTTGATGGTAACGATCGACGAACGAGTGCGACCTTTACCCGTAGCGATTGCCTCTTTTCAGACTTTACCGCCGATTCAGTGGGCGGATATTATGAGCTTTGGGGTGATGATGGTGGCGCCGATTTTAATGGTGTTTTTGGTGTTTCAGAAGTGGTTTGTTGAAGGGGTGGCTTCGACGGGAACTAAAGGATAGTAATTGAGAATTGAGAATTGAGAATTGAGAATTGAGAATTGAAATCGAATTAATAGTTTTATCCCGATCGTATTTTTGTCGAATTCGTATTTAGTAGGGAGCGATGATGATGGCAAGTGTCAAATTCGATCGAGTGTTTAAGGTTTATGCTAACGGTCAGACGGCGATTAAAGACTTATCGTTAGATATTGCTGATGGTGAATTTCTGGTATTTGTGGGGCCTTCTGGGTGTGGGAAATCGACGGCGTTGAGGATGTTGGCTGGGTTGGAGGATATTTCGGCAGGTAAAATAATTATTGGCGATCGAGTTGTCAATGACTACACGCCCCAGCAGCGGAATATTGCGATGGTGTTTCAAAATTACGCGCTGTATCCACACATGAGCGTGCGCCAAAATTTGGAATTTCCACTGCGGATGCTGAAGTTGTCTAAGCCCCAGATCGATGCGCTGGTGGCTGAGGCGGCGCAGAAGCTCGGTTTGATGGAATTAATGGAACGCAAGCCCAAACAGCTTTCGGGAGGGCAGCGACAGCGGGTAGCGATGGGACGGGCGATCGTCCGCGATCC
>NZ_JANMZA010000647.1:0-15201 GCF_031382685.1 Chamaesiphon sp. OTE_8_metabat_110
CTTAGAGCAAGAAATCGTCCCACTGTTCTACGATCGCGATAAAGAAGGCTTACCCCGGAAATGGGTCGCCAAGATGAAAGATGCCATCCGGCTCAATTGTCCGACCTTCAATACCGCCCGGATGCTCCGCGATTATGCCACCGTCGGCTACTTCCCCGCGAGCGATCGCAATCATGTCGTTACCGACGATAATTATCAAGCTGGTAAGGATCTCGCCCACTGGAAAGAAAAGATGCTCAAACATTGGAGCGATCTCAAAATCCACACCGTCGATGTCTCCGCACCCGAAGATATCAACGTCAATCAAGCGATTTCCGTCAAGAGCCTGATCCAACTCGGTAATCTAGAACCCCATGATGTCCAAGTCGAACTGTATAAAGGCGCAGTAGACACCAACGGTAAAATTACCAACGCAGACACCGCTGTCATGACCTACCAAGGTCGCGATGGTGCAGGCAATAGTCTCTACACCAGTGAGATTGCTTACGCCGCCAGCGGCTTGCAAGGCTTGTCTCTACGCGTGTTGCCCCACAACCCCCATCTGAGCAATCCTTATGAGTTAGGGTTGATTCAATGGGCGTAGGTTAGGGTTTAGGCTTTAGGGTTTAGGCTTTGGGTTTTAGGCTTTAGGCTTTAGGTTCTGAGGATGAGGGGTTGCGGCTTGCCGCAACCCCTCATTTTTGATTGATGGAGTTAGGAATGATTACAACTGATACCAATCTCTCATCGAAATCCCTCGCCCTCACCCCGCCATCGCCTCCGGCTCTGGCTCCCCTCTCCCAAGCTTGGGAGCGGCGCATCGAACGGGAGGTTCCCTCCCGTTTGTGTGCGCCAAGACAGAGGGGCTGGGGGTGAGGGCGAGGGGTTTCGCTCTCAAAAGAAGGGTTTGTGAAGCGGATTTAGTATTACCTCTTACCCCTCACCTCTTACCTTTTACCCCTAAAGCCCAAAGCCTAAAACCTAAAGTCTGGCCTTAGCACTTAATCCGCTAATAAAATTTAATTTGGAACATTCCGTAATCTATTAGCGTCAATCTCATGTAAGCGGGTAAACATCAGACATCCGATGCACGACAGCAGCGGTCCAACAGAAGAATAATTTTCTCCGTTCGGGATGTCAGCAGCACATCCGTCGCGTAAATCTACTTAAACTGGGAAACTAAAAATGAAAAGAAATATTGTTGCATTAGTTATGCTTTGCTCTTCAGTTGCCGCTTTCGGAATGAGTGCGCCTGCTAGGGCACAAATGGGTCAAAACACGATCGGACCATCTCTAGCCATCGGTGGCGGCAGTACGACAATTGGGATTGATTCCAAGTTCGGTGTGAGCGATAATCTATCACTGCGTCCTTTTGTATACTTCCCCAGCGGTGGTACTGTTTTTGGCAGTGCGCTCACTTATGATTTCAATCTAACCAACACTGGTAACAAAGTGCAAATCACTCCCTTTGTTGGTGGAGCTGTAGATATCGGCACTGGTGGCGGTTCCAGCAATACTGTCGTTAGTTTCGTTGGTGGAGCTGACTTTGACGTAACTGAGGCCGTTCAGTTAAAAGCAGCTTTAGCTGTACCTTTGAGCAGTGGCTATAGCACTGATGTAAGACTGGGTGCTGGTTTCCGCTTCTAATTGCAGTAGCTAACGATCGCACCCCAATGTGAGTGCGATCGAATCTCAAAAGCCTTCTCTAGTTTAGAGGAGGCTTTTTCGTGAGCCGATTATTTCTTAGCCTACAAAAACTCTTTCCCAAAACCAGATCGCACTCATCAAGATAATCCCTACTGAAATTAGCCGCCGCATAGTTAAATCCCAGGAAAACTTCCGCAGATATGAGAGTAGTAAGTAAACAATCAGCACGATCGCAAATTGTCCTAATTCGATGCCAATACTGAAACTACCTAGAGAAGTTAATAAATTAGTTCGCGGTAACTCTAACTCTTGCAAAGCCGAAGAAAAGCCTAAGCCATGAATCAGACCAAATGCAAACGATAGCTGCCATCTGGCTTGAGGCTGCTTGCGCCACAAATTCTCAGACGCAATATAGGCGATCGAAAGTGCGATCGCGATTTCTACAAAGCGACTGGGTATGGAGACAATATTAAAAGCTGCTAGGAACAAGGTAAATGAATGTGAGGCGCTAAATGCTGTCACTACCTTGAGTAAATACGGCAAGCTGCCACCCAACATTAATAAACTAATTAAAAACAAAATATGATCGTAACCAGTCCAAATATGCTCGATTCCTAAACCGATAAAACTCGTAATTTGTTGCCAGATGGGAGCGTCAATTAGCGCCGCAGTTGTGGATGTGGGTGTCAAAACGAGATTGTCAATTCGATCGTTGCGGAAGACCTGTGCCAGACACCGGGCGGTCGTTACGCCTGGTACAAATAGTTCGTAATGGATTTGCAACCGATCGATTGGTTGTGTCCAATGATATGCCAATAATAAGCTACTGTGAGTTTCGGGAGTAGCATTGAGATTGTTCGGTAAATTTTGAGTTACACCAGCACGCACACTTGAGGTCTTCGGTTTTGCTCCTGCTGCTGTCAACCGAATTTTGTCATTTAGAAATTGCTGGAGATTTGGCTGATGTCTGGTTATTTCTGGAGTTGATAACTGTCGATCGCGATCGTCATCAAACTGAGTGACTAACCCCGTCGGGATGGTTAAATTAATAGTCACATCTGCTTCCCTAATCTGAATATCTGCTACGGATAAATCTGCCCAATGAGCCTGACTGGGTGATGCTAAAGCTAGAACCATTAACAACCCCAATCCCCATGACAGAGAGATTTGCAAAAGTTTAGAGCTGTTGAAATAAGGCATAGTAGATTTCCTAAATTTAGCTAGAGCGATCGCTTTTTAGGCGTCGGCGTTGTCGAGTTGAAATTGCCTAGACTCGGAAGACCTCAGTTCAATCCTGATAATCCAACACCTAAACCTAGAGCTTGTCTGGCTCCAGCGTCAAATCGCGGGTCGATCGATTTAACCCGTTCGCGATACATTTGCGCTTGCGCTAGTTGCCCCCTCGCTTGAGCGATAACCGCCGCTCGATCGGTTATTGCCGGATCTTTGATTCCCGACTTCAACGCCTTCTCGATCGCCTGCTGAGCCGCTGTTAGCTTGCCCATGCGTTGATACACAGCCGCCAATGTATCCCAGGTTTCAGGATCTTGGCGGATTTTAATCTCGGTTTGCATGAGGGTGAGAGCTTGAGCTAAATCCTCTGTCTGTCCGCGTTCGAGCAACAGTTGCGCCAATTCGCGCTGATGTCCGAAACCACTGAGATCCGCTTGTAATCTGGCGACTGCTCGGCCCCAAGTTTGGCTAGCCATGGGATCTCCTTGTAACCGCTGGATTCGTGCTAAGCCTCTGAGGGCAATGTGGTCGTAGGTCGTCGGCGATTGCTGGTTGCTTAAGAAAAATCGATCGTATAAGGCGATCGCGCGTTGCTGGTGCTGCGTCTGAGTCGGATCGGCTTGCCACCGTCGGACGGATAATTCTGCCATATTTAACAACGCTGGTGGATACTTCGGCAGAATTTCCAAAGCAGATGTATATAAGTCCTCCGCCTGCTGAAGTTGCCCGCGCTTATAATAAAACCGCCCCAATAAAGTCCGCACCCACGCCGAACTGCCAGCCTCATCCGGTTCTTCAGCCGCGATCGCCGTTTGAAAATCCTGCACTGCGGCGATATCCCGTCCCTGAGCGACTGCTACCAAAGCTCTGAGTGCAAAATTACTCAGGGTGGGCAGCCGTCGGACGGCGGTGTCGGCACTTTGCTGGGCGGCGGTGGTGTCCCCCACAGCTAGATAGTTAGTCGTCAATAGCGAGAGGGATTCTGTTTTTGGGGGGAGTTGTTTGAGTAAAACTAAGGATTGGGTGAAGTCATGTTTTGCCGCTGCTAGTTTCGCCAGCACTAAAATTGCCCCATCGTTATCAAATGGTAATTGCGCTAGCGATTGCTGTGCCGTTTGTTGGGCGAGGAGGTACCAACTACTTTCACCAGTCGCTCGCGCCATTTTGAGGTAGTTTTGAGCTAATGCCGCGCGTTCGAGTCCGGCGGTGGGTTGCTGTTGAATGATGCGTTGGTTGAAGGCGATTTCCTGTTGGAGATTTTTGGTAATACTCCCGACAACCGGACGCTGAAATGGATATTTCCAGGCTGGATTGGGGCGAGAGATCGAGGAAATTACCACATAAGACGCGATCGCGCCACCACATCCGATGAGTGCGAAAAACCAGCGCCATTGACGCTGGGACGCTCTGGATCTGAGAGAATTTTGCATAGTTAGCTAGTAGTTACTGATAATTTACCGAAGTTCGATAGTCGTGGGTGAAGGCTCGATCGATCTTGGTGGCTGAACAGGAGGCGGAATCACGAGCGTTGTCCCCTCGCGGCGATCCTGGGGAACTGGAGCCAGCGGCGGCGGCGCGATTGGCACTGGCGCAACAGTAGTCGCTCCTGTTTGGATCTCGACCTTGGTTACACCGACATTCATCGAGCCTTCTTTGAGATCCGCAACTAGTTTGCGCGGATCTTTATAACCCAGCCTCGGAGCTAAAAGTATCGCCAGCCCTTGCGCCATCTCCGTTTTGTTTTGAGCGATTGCCTCTGCTAAGGCAGTCATTAAGCTACGATTGTCGTCGAGTTGGCGTTTGACGCGCTCGGCTTCTGCTAGTGAAATTTCTGGCGCAGTCGGTCGCCAAGTAATCCCGACTTGCCAGCGCACACCACTGGAAGCAGCATTGCCACCACTGTTAAAACCACCATTAAAACTGTTGGAGCCGAACGAGTTATCGTTATTTGACGAACCTAGGTCGAGCTTGACGCAGAGATTGGAGCAATTATCCACGCCTGTTGAAAATGAAGAAAATTGTGCTAAACAGGGCGCTGCGATTGTAGTCAAACCCAGTAGGAGAGCAGAAAGTAGAGCATATTTCATGGTAGTTAGCTACAATATTCGATCGCATCCCTCAACTGGGTTCTGACTGCTGGCTGGTTAATTTGGCAATGCGAGATAAGGAAAACTTCCTTCAAGCGGTTTGTGACCTTGGGCGGGGTTCCCGGGGGTGCCCTCATAGGTCGCGTTATCACCCTTAATTGCCCCATTAGTAAGGACGCTCAGCGTGATATCAATGACATCATCCTTAATCAGCCGTCCGCGAATTGGGCTACCTTTGGCATTGAGAGCATTGCCATAACCACTAGGAGCCGTGGTATCGATTCGCATCACATCTGGTAAAAAGGCAGTTAATAAAGCATTCGTCCGAGCTTCATCGTTCCCCAATGCTTTGAGCGTGCGGACAGCTTCGGCACCGATTGGAGCCGCTGCGGGAGAGAGATCGGCTGTCGGCGGCACGCTATTAAAGGTATTGAGTAAATCATTACTGACGATTAAGCCCTCGTTGATGGCGGGACGAGCTAGGCGTTCTACCTGCTGGTATTTGCCAGTTGCGGGATCTCTGAGCGAAATTGTCTCCCAGATATCATAAGTAGTCGCCTCCGTTGTCCCTTGGAGAAATTTCTGCGGAATCCGAATGGCGATCGAATTGACATTAAATCCTTTAAAGGAGTCCACCGCTCGATCGGACGGACGGAAGCCAACCGCAGGGCCGATCCCAAGTGCCCCAGCTCGAACGCGGAAAAATTGTTCGACATCGAAGACAAATGGGTCTTCCCGTAAACCAGCAAATACGGAAATTTTGGAGCCAGCGGCTGCTAATTGATTGACAATTGGTGCCGGGGCACCCAACGGAGTAGTGCTGAGATTTTTTGCGGCGGTTTCTTTGCCATCCTTGATGACAGTCAGCTTCATTTGCTGCTGTTGGCGATCGTTTGGCGCACCAAATTCAAAGCGGAGCGTAATATCTTCTCGCCCTGTCGGTGTGGCATCCTTATCGGCAACGCGAGTTAGTTTAAATTCATAGCGGGCATTGGTACTAAAATAATACTGCTGGCGGGCGATCGAGCGTGGGTTGCTATTCATCACCAAGACGAGATCGCCTGGATTGGCATTTGGATTTTGATCTTGTTCCCGAAAAGCGTACAAGTCGGTCAAATTCAAACTGCGCCCTTTGGCATCAACCTCACCATCATCATGGTCGGAAGCCATCAAAGTTTGCGGTAGACTAGTTGCTGCCAAGATCGCCACAATCGAGATGCCGCCCAGCACTAAAGATTTTTTCCAGTTAGACTTAACAACCTGAAAAATTGAAACTGCCATATACAATCCTATTGATGATTATAAAGTGAATAAATTTGTCACTCTATGTCGATATACGCTGGTAGTTTCAAAACGGATCTTTAACTAGCTAATAAAAAATAGCTTACTCTAATAATCATTAGCTAGTTATGAGCGAGCTAAAAGTTATTTTTGTCGGTCGATCGGACAAACTTAATTCTCCGTCTGGCATACACACCAGAGCCAATAGCAACTAAGCTACCTAGAATCGTTGCTGGTTCGGGTACTGCGGTGGGAGTAACGTTGCCCACGCCAGTAATAGTATTACTAAAAGTCCCCACATCGGGATTATCAAAACCTGTGGTAACTAGAAAATAATTAGTACCAGCAGTCAGAGCTGTAGTAAATCCAGACAAGCCAATTGTCGGGTTATCATCATTGCCAATGAGAATATTTAGAAGTGGATTAGTAGGATTGAAGGAATTTTGATACAGAAAAGTGTAGTTGTCAAAATTCGCCGTACTCTGAAAAACATAGTTGTCTGGATCGCTGACTGTAAAACCGAAACTGCTGTAGGAAACGGCTTCTCCCGATGCACCAGCTATAGCTGTTGGCGGGCTATTGAAATTTTCGACAGGTCGGTTCCATGTTGGAGCATCCATGGTAGTTTCAGTGTAATTAAAGGTAGCAGCTTGAGCATTAGGAATAACAAACGAAGATATCAAAGCTGTAAATCCAAGTAAAATGCTAGTACTAGTAAAAGCAACTTTGGTATTTGCAAACATAGTTTTAATCTGATAACGGCAACATCTACCTATCTTAGTCAGTTATCTTTATCTAACGTCAAGTGGTTTTATGATTTTAAAAAAATTTCAGCTAATATGCTTAGTTATTCAGGCTTTTACAGGTATTTTATTCATGAAAAGATCGGATTATCTCCGCTAAAACACTTAAATTTAATGCCAAGTTTCTATTATAAAAAACAAAATTATAGCAATAAAAATTCAATGTATTCATCTAATATGAATGCATTATTTTTAAAGATTTTATTTTTAAAATCTTATTGAATATGTGTGATTTTAAATTTTTTAGTCAGTGAAAGTAGCATTAAATAAAGTGCGATCGGTAGACAAATGTTGTATCATCATCTCAAGCTTTATTAAAGTTGTCTTTGTAAATCGAATCTAGATTTGCGTTAGCAGTACCGATCGATCCGAGATATCTGTGTATACGCTCCTCATCCCCGAATGGATCTCAATTAGTCACAGTGGAGTTGAGATCTGCCGATCGGGCGAGACAATTCTGGTAAGTATCAGCTATAATGCCTCTACGGCAGCATTTTCCTCCCTCTGTAGCCAATGGTTGAAACCGCAAATTTACTCTCAAAAATCGCTGAGGGGGATCGGAGTGCATTATCGAAACTATACGATCGCTACGCACGGACAATTTACGCGATTGCTTGGAAAAGTCTCAACTCAGTTGAGGACTGTGAAGAAGTTGTCTTAGACGTATTTGCCCAAATCTGGCGGATTGCTGACAGGTTTGATGTTAGCAAAGGTTCGGTCGAACAGTGGATTTTTATGCTGGTGCGCAGTCGCATCCTCGATCGGTTGCGGAAGTTGCAACGGCTCGATAAAGTTAATACAGCGATTTCTGATGCAAAAGGAATCGATTTGCCAACTATCAGCGTAGATCCAATTGAAGCGATCGAAGTTGACGAACGCCGACAATTAGTACTTGCGGCATTAAGTCAGATTCCTGCCGCACAACTTGAGGCGATCCAATTGGCTTACTATCAAGGTTTAACTCACACTGAGATTGCCGCACGGACGGGACTGTCGATCGGTACTGTCAAGACGCGACTGCGGCTAGGATTGAGTAAACTAAAAGTAGCTTTCAAAACTGAATTGTAGTAACGGATTGGTAAAAGTCAAAGATTATCATTTTTAGTCAGATCGCTGCTGCAAATATGCACTCTCGAAAATTTTCCCGGCCCCCGATTGCTAACTTTAGCCAAAAGTATCATCCTTTGCTGGATAGATTCGATCGATAAACGGAGCCTGGGCAAAAACAGTAAGTAATGCCGCAGATATTCATCAGGCACTACTAAAACCCCATCATCCCCCGTTTCTACACTTAACTCATGAACGAACATCGATGTTTTTGCGATCTCGCCCCACTATACGCGCTCGATCTGCTCGATCTTGAAGAACGGCTCTGGGTAGAGGCTCAAATATTAGCTTGCCCCGATCTGGCTGAAGAACTTGCAAGTTATCAGGCTGCGGTGGGTGTCATCCCCTATAGTGCGCCCGCCGTGCCGATGGCAGCAGATCTCAAGGCTCGGTTATTCGATCGAATTGCGGCTCCTGTCGAGCAGCTAAGTCCAGCCGCTGCTGGGCAAACCAGTCCTAATTCTCAGCTAGAAACCCATGTCACAGAGCGCTCCGAACCAGCGATGGTGACAATGAGAGCCGCAGATCTACAGTGGCAACCCTACCAGACAGAGGGAGTAGAAGTTGCCATCCTCTTCCTCGATCCTCTCAACCGGATGTGTTCTGCCATCGTCAAAGCAGCAGATGGAGTCATCTACCCACTCCATCAACATCATGGCATTGAAGAAATCTACATGTTAGAGGGAGAACTCGAAATTGATGGGCAAGTTTACCTCGCAGGAGACTATATTCGGTCGTACCCCGATTCGATTCACCCGCCTGCGACTACCAAAGGCTGTAAGTTTTTGGTGCGGGCTTGTATCGATGATAATTATGACAAAAATTTGGTAGCTCGATCGACACTAGATTAAAATTGCGGAAGCTACGATTGAGTGTCTTCGACCCACTTAGTATACAAGTCAGGACGTTTGGTTTGCGTGCGATCGAGTTGTTGTTGATGCCGCCACTGGGCGATTTTTTCGTGATTGCCGGACGTTAATATGTCAGGAACGCGCCAACCGCGAAATTCTGCGGGACGCGTGTAATGAGGATAATCGAGCAACCCATCCTCAAAACTATCGGCATAGATCGATGCGGCTTTACCGACGGTACCCGGTAGCAAGCGCGTAATCCCATTGATAAGAGTGAGCGCCGGAATCTCGCCACAAGTCAGCACAAAATCACCCAAAGAAATCTCACGATCGACAATATTCATCACCCGCTCGTCGATCCCTTCATAATGACCGCAAATCAGCACCAATCGATCGTAGTTAGTTTGCAGCTCGTGAAATAGGGCGCGATCGATCTTTTCGCCCTGGGGACTCATCAATAGTACCTGGCTGCGGGGAAAACTCGGTAGTGACTCTACAGCAGCAAAGATCGGTTCTGGCTTCATCACCATCCCCACACCACCGCCATAGGACTCATCATCGACCTTATGATGACGATCGATCGTAAAGTCGCGCGGATTGGTAATATGCACCGTGGCAATCTGCTTGGCTAAGGCTTTGCTCATTAAGCCGCAACCGAGCGGCGATGTGAAAAAGTCTGGAAAGAGGGTGATGATGTCAAAACGCATCGGAGGAGATGGGAGATGGGAGATGAGGGGACGGGGAGTGCGGGAACAGGGGAAACCCCTGTCTTGTCTCACCTCTTTTGATGGGGAACCCGTCAAAAGGTGAGCCGCAAGTAGAGCACCTTTCCAAGATAGATCTGTAGGTTGGGTTGCGGATGCGCGCTCTGGAGGTTTCCTCCAGATTGAGCGCACCAAGCAGAAGAATGAAACTAGAGCAAACCTAAGAATAACTAGCCGTGAGTTGGGGTAGTAAAACTTCCAATTCCAGATTGGCAGCGGCGGCGGCTAATAGATCGAGATCTGCTAGATCGGGGAGATAGGGTAGACAACCGAGGACGGGCGTACTCGTAAGCGATTGAATCAGCTCGGCTGGTGCCCAGTTAGCAATTTCAGTGTCAGTGAGTGGCTGGGGACAATTAAGCACGATCCCGCGTAGTTGGACATTATACTGCCGCGCTAGAGCGACATTGGCGACTGCCGAGCCGATCGAGCCGAGTTTGACGGGGACGACTAAGATTGTTGGCAATCTCCACTCTCTTGCTAGATCTGCCACGACTAGCTCGGCAGTAACTGGTGTACCCAAACCCCCGATCGCTTCTACTAGGATAAAATCTTGCTGTTGGCGCATCTGTTGGAGTGCTTGCCAAGCTAGCCCTAGATCGATCTCGACACCCGCTTGACTGGCGGCGATCGGTGGGGCGAGCGGCTGTTCGAGATAAATTGGGTTAATCTCGGCGATCGAGCGATCGAATAACTGACTATAGAATTCGCGATCGCCGCTACCGCACTGAATCGGCTTGAGAATGCCCCAGTTTTCCCGAGGACGATACTTTTTGCCATAGGCGATTAATGCTGCGGTCAAGACGGTTTTACCCGCCTCTGTGTCGGTACTAGTAATTAGAAGCATTTAGATTAATTGAGAATTGAGAATTGAGAATTGAGAATGCGTTCCCACCTTTGTTTCCCAATCGTGGAAACGCACCAAGCAAACCCCACTGGGCGTGATACCTGTCTTTGTAACCTAACAATAATCCACCTTCTAGGTGGGGGATTTAGCGGATGCGCGCTCTGGACGTTTCCTCCAGATTGAGCGCACCAAGCAAACCCCTGTTATTTGTTAAATTAAAACCGTCCTAATCTGGATCGCTATTGTTGCCTGATGGCGCGGAGTTTCTATTTGGGCGAATGCGTTGTGGTGCCGTACTTTTAGCATCGGGCACGGGAATCGCCACCGATGGTTCGGGCACGGGAATGGGTCGGGCGTTTTCTGGGGTAGCTGGGCTAGTATTGGTTGGCGGGGATTCCGCTTCGGGCTGACGGCGACGTGGCGTGGGGGTTTCTTCGGTGGCTTCGACCTGACGGCGGCGACGGCGCGGGGTGGGGGTTTCTTCGGTGGCTTCGACCTGACGGCGGCGACGGCGCGGGGTGGGAGTTTCTTCGGTGGCTTCGACCTGACGGCGGCGACGGCGCGGGGTGGGAGTTTCCTCTGTGGATTCGCTGCGATCGCGCTGAACTTGGGGAGTCGGTTCGACCTGCACTCGATTGCGGCGACGTCTGCGGACTGGGCGCGGCGATTCGGTGGCTGTGGGCGTGGGGGTGACGCTAGGGGCAGGCAAGTCGATCCCGCCGGGAAGATTATTAGGGGCTGAATTTGGATTGGGGTTAGTCGGAATGGGGGCGATCCCATTGCCTTCGATCGGTGCTGGGGTACCTGGGGGTAGGCTGGAGCCGGGGCTGGGTGAGGGATTAATGCTTGGTGTCGGTATCGGTGTCGCTGTCGGGGAGATGGCGACTTGAGTGACGCTCAATTTATAGGGAAATATGCTGCCTTTGATGCCTTTAATCGGACGTAGCTCGATCGTATAATCGCCAGATGCCGGGATTTGACCGCGCCAACCCACGACGCGATCGGCTCGATCGTCGATCGGGGTACCTGTGGGCGAGAGAATCGTCATCAGGACTTGAGTCGGGGAGGTAGTTGCATTGGGGAGGGAGATCGGGGGGTTGGTAGCGGCGTTATTTTTTGACTGGCTGGGACTGGGTTTGAGGGGATCGATCGGACTTGAGAGCGAGTTAGCCGGATCGGTGGGTGGTGTTGTTTGAGTGGGGTCTGTCGGCGACGCCAAGGCGGGGATGAGCTGAATGTCGAGATTTTGTCCGGCTAGAGCTGGAATCCGATATTTGATGGGAGTCGTAGCATCGACAGTACCTTCTTTGACGATCGACAGATTCATTTCTGGTTGAATGACATCGCTGGCGGCGGTAGTCGGGCTAGGACTGCTGCTATCGGTCGGAATAGTCGGATTATTAAAATCGACTTGTTTGGGTGGCGTTGTCGCTACCGGGTCTGTGGGACGACGGAGTAATTGGCTGACGCCAAACCACGAGCCAAGTCCAGCTAGCAGGGCGATCGCGATTCCGGCGGGGATAAATACTTTGGGCTGTTCCCAGATCGATTTGCGATCGACATTGATAATTGCTGCTGGGGATGGTTCGGAATGCGGGATACTCTTACCCCCGACAGCTACTGTTTGCAGGGTTGAGGGGCGTGGGGGCGATGGTGCCGCGATTGACTGCGGCTCGATCGCACTTGAGAGAGCTTGGCTGACTTCCAGTGCCGATTGGTAGCGATCTTCTGGCTCAAAACTCAACATCCGACTCAGAATTGCGGCGAATTCATCGCTAATCTGCGTCCATTTGCGCCAATTCCAATCGATCCGATCTCCATCAATCAGTGCGCTGGGATCTTTGCCTGTGAGCATGACGATCGCCGCGATCGCCAGGGCATAGAGATCGGTACTCGGCGAAATTCGACCGCTGTGAACTTGCTCCGCAGGTGCGTAGCCCGGTTGCCCGATCGCCAGCCGATTTCCGGGCGACTGGATCTGGTTGATAAAGTCCGTCAGGACACCAAAGTTCGTAACAACTGGTAAGCGATCGCGATCGCGGCAAATGATGTTTGTTGGGGACAGATTGCGATGGATCGTCCCTTTGCTATGAGCGTAGCCGATCGGCGGTAAGACTTGGGTGAGAAATTGGTGGACTTCGGCTGCGGTAAACTCGCTACCGACATTGCGACGTTCTGCGAGCAGTTGGGCGTAAGTTTTGCCAGCCACATAGTCTCGGACGATTAACAGCCGATTTTGCTCTTCGAGCGTCGTCCAAAACCTCGGAATCTGTGGATGCTGGAGCTGATACAGGGGCGTAACTTCCCGCTTGAAAAACTCTTTAGCAGCAGCGACAGCAGTTGGCGATTGGGCGGTAGGGATCGCCTCTACTAACGCGCAGTAGGCATCAGCACGACCGCTATCGGTTGCCAGATACGTCCGCCCCAATGTGTCATCTTCAAGTAAATTGAGAATGCGGTAACGTTGCTGCAAAAGAGTATCTGGGGCAATTGGTAGCATACGGTGTGCGCGCTCAAAATTACAGCGATCGAAACGATGACTTCACCCGTTCGGGCTAGGTGTTCAAGATGGTTGCCGCAATCGGTTAGTTCCTGCGGACTGGATCTCTTACTTATGTATCCTACTATCTTTGTGGACGATGAGATCGATTGTCACGTCCGATCGAGATCTAAACTGCGTTGTTTTAAAATTTTTTCACCAATATAATCGTTATTTAGGGCGATGAATGATGTTTGCATTTGGCAGTCGCCGCCGTTGAATAACCCGATCGATTCCTGACAAGTTGAGATAGGGATTTAGGAGTTGGAGTGCGTGGGCTGGAAGTGGCGAATTACTAATATATTCAGTGGTGCGATGGTCGCGTTCGATCGTCACTTTCCAGGGGATATAGTTAGCTGCTTGCGATTGCGAACTAAAGGTCACTTGTTGCCGATCGATTTGCAGTTTAATTTTAATCGACGGATAATCATCGCGGCGATCGAGCTGGGGCTGATAGCTGCCGACTCGGAGCGGTGTTTGCGCCAGAGTTGTCAAGAATTTGGTACCGATCGCAGCAGGAATCGCGATCTTTTTTGTCTGCTGTTGATGAACTCCGGCTGCACCATAACCACCGATGGCAATGTGAGCATTACCAACGAATTTATCCTGGTGGCGGCGGAATTTATAGTGACGCAAAACTGGGGTGATGTCTGAGTAGCCATTCCAATCATTGTGGATTTCGATGGCACTTGCCTGCATCACGGGTGCTAGGTTGGGTAGCTTTGTAAGTGGCTGACTCTGTGCGGCTCCCTCGATCGGGGAGTGAGCGCAACTACTACAGAATATCAATAACAATTGGGGCAATTTTTTGTACATCAACCAACTCCAGTTATCGCCCGAATTGGTAAGCTCGGTAGCTGTTCTAGGTGACTACTTTTGAGTTATGGCGGGCTGTTAAATAGCGGTTGCCTTTAGTGAGATGATGTCTGAAAAGTCTGACCTGTTAAGCGCAAACCCTAGAAATCCCCCTAGTCCCCCTTGGAAAGGGGGGAACCGGATTCAAAGTCCCCCTTGAAAAGGGGGATTTAGCGGCTCCCGCACGCCTCTGTTTCCCGACGGTTTAGGGAGACAAGACAGGGGGATTTAGATCTACGATCGAAGCCAATAAGACTTTTCCAACACCCTCTCACTAGCAGTAACCGCTCGGTTAACTAATCTTCAGCAAAGATATAACGCCGCAATTCGCTCGGATCGGGTTCGGGACTATTTTCCGCAAACTCGACCGAATCATCGACTACTGCCTGTACTTCGCGATCGAGTGCGGCTAGTTCTTCGGTAGTAACTAACCCTTCAGCAATTAAATAATTTGCCAACTTTTTAATCGGATCGCGGGCAAACCAAAACTCTTTTTCTTCCTTCGGACGCAGTTCGTCGGGATCTGCCAAGGAATGGCCGCGAAAACGGTACGTGAGGGCTTCAATTAGCGTTGGCCCTTCCCCCGCACGAGCGCGAGCGACTGCCTCTTTAGCGACGCTGTAGACGGCCAAGACATCCATCCCATCGACTTGAACGCCGTGCATCCCGAAGGCAGCACCTTTGGTATAGATTTCCGGTACCGATGTCGCCCGTTCGTGAGACATCCCGATCGCCCACTTATTATTTTCGACGACATAGAGCATTGGCAACTTCCACAACGCTGCCATGTTCAGGCATTCAAAGAACTGACCGTTATTAGCCGCCCCATCGCCAAAGAAGCAAGCCGAAACCAGATCCGAACTCGCATCGCCCAGTGCCTCACGGCGATATTTACTCGCAAACGCCGCCCCAGTCGCCACCGGAATCCCCTCAGCCACAAACGCATATCCGCCGAGTAACCGATGCTCCTTGGAAAACATGTGCATCGAACCGCCGCGTCCTTTGCTACAGCCAGTCTCCTTGCCAAATAACTCCGCCATCACCTCGCGGGCGGGTACGCCAGCACTGAGAGCGTGGACGTGATCGCGATAAGTACTAGAAACATAGTCTTGTCCCGGACGCATCGCTTTAATTACGCCAGAGGAGACCGCTTCTTGACCGTTATACAGGTGGACAAAACCAAACATTTTGCCCCGATAGTACATCTC
>NZ_JANMZA010000671.1:0-4377 GCF_031382685.1 Chamaesiphon sp. OTE_8_metabat_110
GGCTGGTCTTCATTTTCTGGCTCGTCCTCGTCTTCGTTCTCCTCCTCCTGCTCGTCTTGTTCCTGCTCGGATTGGTCTTGGGGTTGTTGCGGTGGTGGGGGTGGTGGGGGTGGGTTATTTTCGTCAGGTGGGGTTTGAATGACGGTAGCGCGGGGGACGATGACTAGTTCTACCGCTCGGCGCAAGTCTTCAGCATTAACATTCGTCCGTCCTTCGAGAGCGGCGGCGGCTTTAGCCACCCGCACGGCAAATAATTCAGCGCGGTGTCCCATGACGCCGCCACGGAGGGCTTCAGTAACTAGATAGGTGATTTGCTCTTGAGTAATCTGGACATCTTTGAGCCATTCCCGCGCTAGCAAGATTTGAGTCTTGATATTGTCGATTTCTTCGGTATATTGGGCGAGGAAAGTCTGGGGCGAAGCACTGTAAGAGATCGCTTGTCCGACAGCTTGCACCCGTTGGTCGATTTCCAGTACGCCATCAGCCGAAAGCGAGATGGCAATCCGATCGAGCAGATGCTCTCTGAGGGCACCTTCATCGGGATTGTAGGTGGCAATCAGCAGCGGTTTACATGGATGTTGAAAGCTAATTCCTTCGCGCTCGATCTGATTGCGACCATCGGTGAGAACACTCAGGAGCAAATTGGCAATTTGGTCGTCGAGGAGATTGATTTCATCGATGTACAACACGCCCCGATGCGCTTGTGCCAGCAATCCCGGCTGAAATACCGATGCGCCCTCCTGCACGGATTTATCCAAATCGACCGAACCCAGCAGGCGATCTTCGGTGACACCCAAGGGAATCTGAACGAAAGGAGCGGGAACTATCGCTGTGGGTAATTCGACATCAGGATCGATCGCCTGTAGTTCTAATAATCGATCGTCCCATTCACTCGGAACTTTAGGATCGCAATTACTGACGCCACCGACGACGATTTCGATCGGCGGAAATAATGAGTGAATCGCCCGTGCCATCACTGATTTAGCCGTACCGCGACCGCCGGCGATCGCAATCCCTCCCAAACTTGGATCGACAGCAGTCAGTAGTAATGCTAATTTGATCGCTTCTTGCCCTACTACCGCAGTGAGGGGAAAAGCATTCATATTCGAGGTGGTAGTCGCTGTCGGCATTGTGCTGGGGAAAAAATCTGCTCTTTCAATTAATTATCTCACATTAGCCACTAGCCACCGACCGAGTGCCACCGCAATCTAGACCAAAGGTATATTATTTCTAACGGCAATGTTCATTTCAACGCATATATGGGCACAATTTAAATAATTAGTTCATTTTTTATGAACTTGTGGCAGCAACTAATGTCGGATCGTGCCTTATCACCGAACATCAAATTTTACAACTATCTAATGGCTATAATTTCCAGGTTGGCACTGGCGATCGCCGTTCCAATTAGTTTAGTAAAAATTTTGTCCGGTGGCCGATAAGTATTTGTGCTGAAGTAGGTAAACGACCCAATCGGTAAGCGATACATTGCGACTGTTTGAGTCAGGCGATCGCCCGTCTATTTCTGCTCAAAGGCGGATAGACAATGGCTCGTAAGCTCGATATATTGTTGCCTAAATCGAGCATCGATGAAAGAAGAACGATCGATTAATCGATCGCAATCGAGAGTCGCGAGCGCACGATTGACTAGATCTTGTCAATCCGAAATAACAAAAGTATACTCGGAATATATCGCAAGCGAGTAAGATGGCTGAAAGTATTTAACATGCTCATGTTACTATCTAGTAAAATATAGAAGACATACTTAGAGTCAAATTTATGTCAGCATTTGAGCTGACACTTTTAATAGAGATGTTGCCATCTCCAAGTCAGTCACACAATATTTACGCGTCAGATCGTTAAAATTTGGGAAACTTCCAGTATGAAGAAATTAATGTGGTATGTCAGTTGTTGTCTAATGCCCCTTGTCGGTGCATCAGCCGCTCATGCTAGGCCCGATATCAAACACAGCGCCAAAGCCATCACTGGTGATGCAGCTAGTTTGGGTAAACTATCAACTACAGATTACCACTCGGAGCTAAAAGCTACTCCAATGGTTGCTAGCGATATTCTCGCTCAATCGCCACCCCCACCCCCCACGCCCACAGAAGTACCCAGCGCACCTGCTGGAGGCACGAGTCCCAGCGCACCGCCAGCGCCGATCCCCGGTACGCCACCAACAACGCCTGCCAATCCCAGCGATAGCAAAGACATCCAAAATCAGCTAGACACGATTAAAAATAATCAGAATCAGCAAGCTGATGCAAATGATTATAATCCCAAGAGTTCTCCCGCTTTTGCGATCTTCAATCCCGTAGGGTTTGGTGCCGATCGTAACTTGGTGTTCTTCTCCGTTGACTATCAATCTCGCACTAGATATACCAATACTTCAGACGGTGCAGCCGGACTAGGTATCGGTCTAGGCGACGCTCGTGAATCAGTCGGGGTCGAGTTATCCTATAGTATCAATAGCTTTGGTTCCAGTGCTGCATTTGGTAGTGGTGCATTCAATGCCAAAGTTCACAAACGGATTGCGGAAGATACTGCTGTCGCCATCGGTTGGAACCAATTTGCCAAGGTTCAGTTTGGTGCTGGTAACAATAGCAACAGCGTCTCAGACTATCCCAATAATTCCTACTATGCAGTTGCTACCAAGATCCTCCGCACGCGTGAGGACATCAACGACCCATTCAGTCGTCTGGCTTTAACTGCTGGTGTTGGTAGTGGTGTATTTTTACCATTCGACGAGTTTGGTGGCCTCGATCGTAGCGGATTAAACGTGTTTGGTTCTGTCGGCGTCCGGATCGCTAGACCTGTTAGTGCCGTCGTAGAATGGACGGGACAAGATCTCGCTGCTGGCGTTTCGATCGCCCCATTCGAGAATTTCCCGCTCGTAATCACCCCATCTTTCCGGGATATTGCAGGAATTCCTGATTCCAGAAGTCAAAATCCTGCTAATCGTAGCGGTGGTGCTAGATTTGTATTGGGTGCTAGTGTATCTTTTAATTTCTAAAGCCGCTAGACTTTTGCCAGTCACTGGCAAAAGCCAGTCGTCTACCAATAGTCTCAATTACCCATAATTAACGTTCAAATTAAGGTTGGATATTCATGCTAAATCTTTCTAAATATCGCCACGCGATCGTCGGTTGTAGCGCTATCGCTACAGTAGCTTGCGTTGGATTACTACAGTCTGGTAGTGCGATCGCTCAAACAGCTACTAATAATAGTAATAGTAGCGGTAGTAACGTTACCACTATCCCCAGCGTCAGCGTTGGTAGTAGTAATAGTGGCGGAAGCACTCCCGGCGGTGGCGCTAGTGCAGCGATTAGCGGTCAGGCTGGAACCATTTCGTCCAGAGTCAGTGTCGCTCAAGCTAGCTATGATACTGCGGTGTCTAACCTCTCAGCCGCCGAAGCAGCTCAACCTGTAGCTGCCGCAGATACAACCCCCGTCCGCTATGCGGTAGATAAAGGTGTTGCGGATCTTGCAGCTTGTGGTTGTCCCAATGCCGATGTTACTGCCAGTGCGCCTAGTACTGCTCCACGCCCAGAAGTAGTAGCTGCTAAAGCTGCTGAAGCTGATGCCGCAGCAGAACTCGCCGCTGCTCAAGCCGAAGCGCGTCAGTTTATTGAATCAGTCAAGAGTGGTGCTACTGCAACCAACTCGGTAGCTACCAGCCAACTTTGGTAGAGAGCTGCTCTAAAATCTGAGACAGTATCCCGTCAATAGATAGCCTGTTGAAGGCAAGAGCGATAGAGACCACTCTTGCCTCGCGGCTCACTCTCGATAATTGCGACCATCCATCCATCGATCGCCAAGTCAGGCTTGAATATCATGACCCAACTAGCTAAATTCCGTCAATTCGCGATCGGCTGCGGCGCGATTGCCACAGCAGCATTCGGTAGCTTCATTCCCTCTGCCAGTGCTGACGAACAATTCAATAACAATACCGTCCAATTCGATCGCGATACCATCATTGAATTTGCGTTTGTCAAATCAAACAACTCTGCTCAGTCTACCTTTGGCGTACTCAATCTAGCCACTGGCGAGAAAACTCCCCTAATTTCGGAAGCCCGCGCTCAAGACAAACCAGGCAAAAACCGGGTCGGTACTGCTGGTAAAGCAGTTAGAAAACCGTTTGCCGAATTTACCTTCAAGTCGGGGACTCCTTACACACTTTATCTAGAGTCAACTCAAAAAGGTAAAGGTGCTACTACTGTCTACTCCGTACCAGAGCGAAATGGTGGCGCACAGCTAGCAAAATTCGAGAATGATGCTACCTCCTTGGGTACTCAAGGCGTGCGGATTGGTTGGAATGATGGCATCTCCAGTCAAGGCGGTGACTTCAACCAGTTCTTAGTGATTGCTGGTGGTGGCATC
>NZ_JANMZA010000009.1:0-1725 GCF_031382685.1 Chamaesiphon sp. OTE_8_metabat_110
ATCTTCACCACCAGCCTGAAAGTCACTCCCAACCATCCTTACGATCCCACTCAAATCGACAAATACCTCCGCGACTATCAAACCATCGTGCTGAGAAAGTGCATAGAGGTAGTAGATAAGGAAAATCAACGATCGGTAGATTTCGTCAAATCGGGCGTAAAACCTAATGAGGGCACAGTTTATGCCGTCACCGACAAGCTCCCCGAACTCGATGCTAGCATCCAACTCCTCAAACGATTAATTATTGAAGAGAACCATCAAAATCGACTACCACCGAGCAGTAGCATGACCCTCAACGCACTAATCGGTCAATTACGATCTGTTCCGGTCGAGCCAGAAATGAAGGCAATGGTCGCCAATTTCCGCAATGATTATCAAAATCTGCAATCGACCATCGCATTAGAAACCCAAGCTTTGAAAGATTTCAAATATGGCAAACCGATCGTTCTAAATATTTACACCACCAATAACAGTAAAATCGTCGTTGGCAATTGTAATGTCAGTGAAATTAATACATTCCGTCAATTAGAGGGCAAAGGATCGATCGCGACCAGCGATGGTCTGGTAACGTTTTATCCAGATAATTCAATAAATTTTAAAGGCATTAAATATGAATACGTGTTGGGAGCTACTGCCAAAACTTCAGCCAAAATTGAAGGTAAACAGCAAATAAATGACTTTGAATTTGAAGTTCTCCACGACCGAATCGAAGAACTCAAAGCCGAATCGCGAGCAGTTTTAGCAGAATTTCGGAATGTCATCGAGCAAAGGGGATGGGATAAGCGGGAGGTCTTCGCAGCCACCGCTCAACTCGTGGGCGAAAAGGCCATATCCCAAGACTTTTTACTTAGTTGTTTGCCAGACACTTTAAACGAGTTTGTATTCGATCGAGGTGCCCAAAACATCATCTTGGACACAGAATATGCCAGCTATCTCACCATACCGACCGAATACTTTGTTACCACTGGTGAAAATGACACCAAAAATCTGCGAGCCTTGGCAGAAGTTGATGGTAAACAGCAGTGGATTGAAGCTGGCCGATTGACTGGCTATGGGATTCAACTGCTGGACAAGACTAGCTTCCAGGGCACGATCGAGCCTAACTACAACACCGTCACGTTCAAATCGCCACTGGAAGCAGGAACCCAGCGATCCGTACTGGTGGGCAAACTCACCAGCGAAGGGAAGAATTTAATCGATCGCGGGCAAGTTAGAGATCTCCGTATCGTCCGCACTCAAACACCCAGCTACAGATTGCTAGTGCCATCCGAGCAGATCGACATTAAAGTCAGCAACCTTGCCCCAGAGATTATCGCAGTATTAGGCGATGATAAATCCACCCAATTAAAACTCGCTCGGCTGAAAATATTCGATAATAAATTTTCTGGCATGATGGTCATTAACAATCGAACTTACTATCTATCAGGGGTAAACTTCGATCGATTCGATAAAAAGAATCGGGATAATGTCACCGAATCCATTCGCAAAGAACAGTTTGAATCGATATCAGTCGAGATAGTGAGAGAACCCGAACTCGAATCGACTATCGAGGTTTACAGCAGTGCGACGAAGATTGGAGAGATTACTCAACCTGCCGAACAAAAGTTTTGGGGCAATCGGATTAACGAGCTTGCAGATACCAAGGAGATCTCGATTAAGGTACAGAGTACGATCCCCAAACAAGTTGGATATAAAATATCGATCGATGAGAATACTCTTTACAAC
>NZ_JANMZA010000034.1:0-2648 GCF_031382685.1 Chamaesiphon sp. OTE_8_metabat_110
TAAATGTAGACATAGACCTAGTGGTTTCAAGCCGCTTGCGGCTTTGTGCTTCAAACCCTATTCCCTATTCCCTATTCCCTATCCCCTCTACTTATGTTTAAGATTAATGCAGCTCCACTCCTGACGGTTCCAGACAGTCCCGACGACCCAGCCGTGTTGTTCGAGGACGTGGGAGACATCAGCGACTTGACTCGATAGAATCCCGCTCAAAATTGCCCAGCCTTTGGGTTTGACTAGGGCTGCCATTGAGGGGGCAAGCTCGATGATGATATCAGCGAGAATATTGCAGACAAAGCCATCTACTGGTTCGGGTAGCATCGATTGTAGTTTTTCGATGCTGCCGAGATCGACGATCAATTTTGCGGATGGGATCAGATTGAGATTGCGATTCTCGCCAGTGGCTTTGACAGCCAGCGGATCGTTATCGACAGCATAAACTTGAGTAGCACCGAGCAAAACTGCGGCGGTGGACAAAATTCCCGAGCCACAGCCGAGATCGGCAACTGTCTGATGTGTATTGGGCTGAATCCGCATTTCTAGGGCTTCTAAGCACAGTTGAGTTGTGGCATGAGTTCCCGTCCCAAAGGCAACGCCAGGATCGAGCTGGAGGACGATTCGATCGGGATCTGTGGGTAAACTCAGCCAAGCTGGATTGATAATTAAGCGATCGCCGATCGGTTGTGCTTGCCAGTGTTGTTTCCAGCTACTGGACCAGTCTTCTTCATCGATGAGATTGCACTTAGTCACTGGTTGCGGATAACCCATCTCTCTAGCATCCTTCTGCAATCGTAAGGAGAGATCGGATACTTGTAAGAGTTTGGCTTGTGGTTGGGGAATATAGGCCGAAATCAGCAACTCATCGTCTTGTGCCTGAGTAGACATCCCTTTGCAGCCAAATTCTGTCAATCTCCAGAAGATGTTTTCTTCGAGATCGGGTATACAAGTAATTTTAATTTCCCACCAGCTATTAGACATGATTCTAGATATTGACGTATAAATTCTAATAACTTTTGGTAGGTCTGGTC
The DNA here is from genome assembly GCF_031382685.1 of Chamaesiphon sp. OTE_8_metabat_110. NCBI lineage: Bacteria > Bacillati > Cyanobacteriota > Cyanophyceae > Gomontiellales > Chamaesiphonaceae > Chamaesiphon > Chamaesiphon sp. OTE_8_metabat_110. Next base: position 1,026 of record NZ_JANMZA010000034.1, read on the forward strand.
GATCGTTGGTTGACGATCGACTAATCCCCACATCATTTAGCAATCGGGTCGCGATCGCCAAGAACTAAAACCTGCTGGATTGAGTGTGGTGAGTAGATCGTCATCTCCCACCACAGTAGCATGATGTACCTCAAAATCGCGCTATGTAAGTAGCTAGGCGAAATTAAATGTAAAATGCCAGCCCTTTGCCCTCACCCCCAACCCCTCTGTCTTGTCGTTTTTTTATTCGGGGGGAACCCCCTAATAAAAACGCCGCTCCCAAGCTTGGGAGCGATTCGCGCTCGTCGGGTTCCCCGACGGTTTAGCGAATCAAGACAGAGGGGAGCCAGAGCCGGAGGCGAGCGCAGGACTGAAGAGCGATTTCGTCATTGTCACTTTAATTATGTCCAGCTACGGAGCGCGGTCGATTCATCATCAACGCAGCATCAACCAGTCAGCGTAACAGTATAAGCATCGCTGATGCCATTAACCTGCTTGATTTCTGCCAAGATGCCATCGGGTAACGGATCGTCGAGACTCAGTACCATTACTGCATCGCCGCGTACGATTTTACGTCCGACCTGCATACTGGCAATATTGACATTAAATTTACCGAGTAACGAACCAATAATCCCGATAATCCCCGGAACATCTTTGTGGACGGTAAATAGCATATTTTGCGTCGGAACGACATTGACGGGGAAATCATCGACGCTGGTAATTCGCATCTCCGCATCGCCCAAAAGTGCGCCCGTGACTGAGTGTTGACCGAGAGAACCTTTGGCAATCAGTTTGAGTGTCGCGGCATAGTCGCGCACGGAAGCGTCCCGCGTCTCAGACACATGAATGCCGCGTTCTTTGGCTTCGATCCCCGCGTTGACATAGTTGACGCGTTCGCGGAGTGCTGGTGAAAGCAAACCCTTGAGCGCGGCGGTAACAATTGGTTTGGTCTGCTGTTCTGCCAAATCTCCATATAAGCCCACTTGCAAATCGTTAATCCGTCCGCCAGCTAGTTGACTGACCATATTCCCGATCGTTTCGGCAAGTTGAAGATAGGGCTTGAGTTGCGCCAGCGCATCGGGATGTAAGCCGGGAATGTTGACCGCAGACCGGGCTGGTAGCCCCAGCAATACATCCCGAATCTGTTCGGCGACGTCAAGAGCAACATTGACCTGAGCCTCGGCGGTGGAGGCTCCTAAGTGGGGCGTGAGCACGAGTTCTTTGCCCAGAGTGCGAAGTTCGGATTCGCCCAGGGGTTCGACGGCAAATACATCGATCGCTGCACCCGCGATCGTCCCATTTTTGAGGGCTGTAGCCAGCGCATCCTCATCGATAATCCCCCCCCGCGCGCAGTTAATAATCCGCGCCTGGGGCTTCATCTTCGCTAGCGTCTCGGCGTTAATCAGATTGGCTGTTTCTGGCGTTTTGGGAATGTGCAGGGTGATATATTCCGATTCGCGGAAAATCGTATCCAAGTCCACCAGTCTGCAACCCAGTTCTTCAGCACGTTCGGTCGAGATAAATGGATCGTATGCCAGTAATTTCATCCCCATTGCTTTGGCGACAGTTGCCACATGGGAGCCAATTTTACCCAAACCGACGACACCGAGCGTTTTTTTATAAACTTCAGTCCCGACAAACTGC
>NZ_JANMZA010000055.1:0-5896 GCF_031382685.1 Chamaesiphon sp. OTE_8_metabat_110
TTAACTAGGACTGCGGGAATTCCCCCGCCATAGGTGTACCCGCCTTGGCGGTGGGATGAAAGCAGGCGAATGAGAGATTGCATCTCCCCACCGCTATTTGCCACCACCGGAAGCAAGCAGCGGAGGGAGATGTATGAACGAATGAGTAACAAGCATTTTGGCTGAGTACAAGCATTCTCAAAATTGGTAAGATCTTAGAGAAGGTTGATGACCTTGTGGACTGTCTAAAAGGCTGACGAAGTACTAGCAGAATAGCCACTAAATGAAATCTGCCGCTGGACGAATCAAACACCATGTGGGTTTCCGACTCAAGTAATTTCTGCCTTGGGACACAGGGCGGCTGCGTGGACACCGTGTAAGCGGTGTGAGAGTCAGAACGAGACGGCTTGTCAAACCTCTGGACGCTGTGTAAGACCAAAACGCAAACTTGTTTGTGTGGAGGCAATGGCGGATGAAACACGAAGTCTGGGGTTTTGATGCCCAGACCGTATGCGTAGCATCGGTGTGGGTTGACTAAGCACTAAGATATGTCACTACACCATCACTGGCATCGAGCGACTCAAATCTACTGCTGGGCGATCTCGATCGCACCGGATGGTATCTTGCCAATTAACATTAATAACAATCGCTCGCTCCAATCGGGTGTGACTGAGATTTGCGCCCGTGAGATTTGCCCCGGTGAGATTGGCATAGCTGAGATTTGCCCACGCCAAATTCGCCCCGGTTAAGTCCGTCAAATGAAGCTGCGCTAACCGGAGATCGGCTCTTTGGAGATCGATCTGATGACAATTTGCACTGCTAAGATCCGCTCTAATCAGAGTCGATCGATCGCCACGACTAGCAACTAGCTTGCTCTGCCGCAAATTTGCCCGCCACAACATTGCTTTGCTAAATACGGCTGCTGAGAGATCGATACCCCCAAGGTTCGCCCAACTCAAGTTGCTATCATTTAACTGTGCCTGGGTAAAATCGCTACCGCTCAGGTCAGATTCGCTCAGATCGATCGATTGGAGATCGAGCCAACGAAAATCGCGTTGACCTTGCTGGCACAATTGCCTCAACTCTTGGGCGGTGATTTTGGGTGTGTCAAACATGCTCTCAAACATCTATCCGGTCGTGAAGATCGGCTGGAATGGCAACAACAAACGCAGCTACCATTTATTTCCACAGCCGAACATCAAAACAGCTTATTAAGTTTTGTAAACTCATCTTAACAAATATATCAGCATACTTGCAATTTTTGCCAAGCTGTAGATCTTTGTGCATATTCTCAGCACGATCCGCACATCCCTGTTGCCCTCTCAAACTGGAACATTCTCGATCGATCCCTTGTCCTACAACTTACAAGTACGATATTCCAGCCACTGACACTCCATCCTCACCCCAGAATAAATAAAACCCATGAACGTATCCCTCAAAATTTGGAGCTGGGCCATCTTAGGTGCTGTGTTGACAGCCAGTAGTGCCAGCGCACAGTATGGGCCACCTACACCGCAGACAAGCGTGCCATCGGGGGGAACTCAGGCACGTTTTATGTGCGAATCGATTAATAATGAGTCTACCGTGACTTATCGCCCGATCGATCGACCGGGCGAACGCTATCCGTGGGCGATTCCCAGCACGATGGGTAGCAACTGGAATGCGAGTAGACGCTGCACCGAAATCGCCCGCAGACTTGAAGAATATCGCCGCGATGGACTCAAAGAACTGCGAACGGAGGTCAAAAATCAGTACGATACGGTCTGTGTGACTACCGAACGCGATAGCGAATGCCGTCTAGTATTTACAGTACCATCAGGACAAGACGCGATCGCGACCAGAGACTCAGTCTTTCGCAATCTGACGATGGCAGATAGCGGGCAAAGAACCACAGGTGTCAATACCTTTGCCGACGGTGGCAATAATGGCCTTGGCAATCTGCTCGGTAATGTACTACCAGGACTGGGTAATGGCGGTAATGGTGCAGCACCAACTGCGGCAATTGGGAGCAACAGTAATATCGATCTGCGTCCCTTCCTCTCGACAAAAGATGGCGGTACCGCCACCAAACTGCGCGCGCCTGGTAACACAAATGCAACTACTGGTAATGCCAAAAAATTAAATCCCAATCGGTTTCGTTAGAATACCGATCCCCATGCAAAAATCTGTAAAAAAGTAAACAAATGTTGCAGTCTATTTGTTAGGCTTACTTAAAGACGTTTTTTGGAAGAAGGTCGGATCGATCGTGGATATTCAAATTGGGAAAGGGAAAACGGCTCGTAGAGCCTATGGCTTTGACGAAATAGCCCTAGTGCCTAGCGGCAAAACATTAGATCCCAGTTTGGCAGATACTAGCTGGCAAATTGGTGATATCAAGCGCGAAATCCCGATTATTGCTAGCGCAATGGATGGGGTGGTCGATGTCCGCATGGCGGCTGAGTTATCAAAACTCGGTGCGCTCGGCGTACTCAATTTGGAAGGGATTCAAACTCGGTATGAAGATCCCAACCCTATTCTCGATCGAATTGCGGCTGTTGGGAACGATGGATTTGTATCTCTGATGCAGGAACTCTATGCTGCCCCCATCAAACCGGAATTAATTGGCGTAAGAATTGCCGAGATCAAAGCTGCTGGTGGCATTGCCGCAGTAAGTGCCACTCCCGCTGGGGCGGCTAGATTTGGTGCAGCAGTAGCCGCAGCAGGTGCAGATTTATTCTTTATTCAAGCTACTGTCGTCTCGACAGAATTTCTGGCTCCCGAAGGCATCGAACCACTCAACTTGGCTAAATTCTGCAAAGAGATGCCAATGCCTGTGGTATTGGGCAACTGTGTCACCTATGATATTACGTTGGAATTAATGCAAGCAGGCGCAGCCGCTGTCCTCGTCGGTATCGGGCCTGGAGCGGCTTGTACTTCTCGCGGGGTACTGGGAGTCGGCGTACCCCAAGCAACTGCCGTAGCTGACTGTGCAGCGGCACGAGATGAGTTTTTCAAGCAGACAGGTAAATATATTCCCGTAATTGCCGATGGTGGCTTGGTTACTGGTGGCGATATCTGTAAATGTATCGCTTGTGGTGCTGATGGGGTAATGATTGGTTCTCCCTTCGCACGGGCGGCGGAAGCTCCCGGACGCGGCTTCCACTGGGGCATGGCTACTCCTAGCCCCGTATTACCCAGAGGGACGCGGATCAAAGTCGGTACCACTGGCACCCTCGCTCAAATCCTCACGGGGCCAGCGAAATTAGATGATGGTACTCACAATCTGTTAGGTGCGCTCAAAACTAGTATGGGTACCCTCGGTGCCAAAACTATCAAGGAAATGCAACAAGTCGAGGTCGTAATTGCCCCCTCACTCCTGACTGAAGGTAAAGTCTATCAAAAGGCGCAACAGTTAGGGATGGGCAAGTAGAAATCAACAGCAGGATGACAAAGCTCGATCGCACTAGTGCAAATAAACTATGCACGCGATCGTCGGCGTAGACAAGTGACTTTAGCAATAAATATTTACCTGAAAAACCGACCACAAACTTGCTATTTCGACAAAATAGTCCCCCCCGATTTTTAGAGGGTACTGTTACAATTAAGATCGACGGAAGCTGATGTTTCCGTTCACTCCTCACACCACATCCCGCCTGAGACACTTAATTGTGTCTTGGGCGGTTCCTTTTTTTAGGGGATAGGATAGGGAATAGAGAATAGGCGAGAAAGTTTTAGGTGGTTATTAATAGCCCGATATCAGATAAAAAAGGGGGAGAACGAAAGTTCTCCCCCTTTGGTTGTAATACTATTATCAAATAAGTATAGATTAAGATTAGGAATCGAAATTTTACTCACTATTCCATATCCCCTATCCCCTATTCCCTAATCTTTAACTGCAAAAAAGCTCAAGTGATAGGGGAAGTTTTTCCAAGGATGAGTTTGAATTTCCTTGATTACGGTCATACCTTTCCAATCTAATTCAGGAATGCTGACTTCCACTGGAGTTTTGTTGATTCTAGCTTTCTTGATGAGATTCTCAACACTTTTAGCATCGAGAGTCAGGAGTAGAGACTTATCTCCATCGTGTCCGTAAAGATTGACGGGGATATGCCCGTTGCGGCGAAGGGTATTGGGTTTACTACCAGCAACGCGTTGTTTTAATTCGACTGAGATTTCCATGATTGTTAGTAGTTATTTGATAAATTTTACGCGTTCAAACCAAGCTTAATACTTAGCAATCGATCGTTAATAATCGATCGTGAGCTACTCTCGATCGATTATTAACCATTAATTATTAACTATTAAACTGGTGTACCATCCGCTGATAATAGACCTCGTTTCGGCCCATGAATTGGGTCTTCGACGATGATCGTTTGGTCGCGGCTGGGGCCGAGGGAGACGATCGAAATCGGCACTTCCATCAAGTCAGCTAAGAACTTGAGATAGTTCAAGGCTGCTTGTGGCAGGTCTTCAAGCGATCGACATTCCGTAGTATCCTGCTTCCAACCCGGTAGGGTTTTGTAAACTGGACGACACTTGGCAAAGTCCCGAGCGGAGTTGGGGAAATCAGTAGTTTGGGTGCCGTTGATTTCATAAGCAACACAGACTTGAATTTCCTCGAACTCGTCGAGGACATCAAGCTTGGTAATTGCCATACAGTCCATCCCATTGATCCGGACAGCATAACGACCGATGACGCTATCAAACCAACCACAGCGACGTTTTCGTCCGGTAGTGGTGCCAAATTCAGCCCCACGCTCGCCCAAAATTTCACCGCTGCGATCGTCGAGTTCGGTCGGGAATGGCCCTTCGCCCACACGCGTAGTGTAAGCTTTGGCAATCCCAATCACTCGATCGATCGTTGTGGGGCCAATGCCAGTACCGATACAAGCTCCCCCGGCAATCGGGTTGGAGGATGTTACATAAGGGTAGGTACCGTGATCGAGATCGAGTAATGTCCCTTGAGCGCCTTCAAATAAAATATTGCGACGGTGACGCACCGCATCATATATTTTGAGCGAAGTATTGACGATATGTGGGCGCAACCGTTCGGCATAACCCAGATATTCGGTGGTTACTTGCTCTGGATCGAGTGGCGGTAGATGATAGAGCTTTTCTAGGATCTCATTCTTTTGGGCGATCGTCCAGAGCATTTGCTCGCGGAATGAGTCAGCATCCATCAAATCTTGGATTCGCACCCCCATGCGTTCGGATTTGTCCGCATAGGTGGGGCCGATACCCCGTCCAGTCGTACCGATCTTGTGGGTGCCTCTGACTTCTTCCGATGCGCGATCGATCGATCGATGATAAGGCATCGTGACATGGGCTGTTTGGGAAATCAACAGCTTATCAGTAGGAATTTTAAGTTCTACAAGTCGATCGAGTTCTTCAATTAAGACTTTGGGGTCAATGACTGTTCCACAGCCAATGATACATTCAGTTTCGGGATATAGAATCCCCGAAGGAATCAAATGTAGTTTGAAGGTTTGACCATTCACGACTACAGTGTGACCAGCGTTGACACCCCCTTGGTAACGCACGACCACATCGGCTGACTTACTGAGTAAGTCAGTGATTTTTCCTTTTCCTTCATCGCCCCATTGGGCACCAATTACGACTACGTTAGCCAAGGGTTATTGCTTGTCTATCTGAATAAAGTTAACACAATCTAAGATCCTACCACGGACATCTGTACCTGTCAAAAGAGAGAGGGTAGAGGTTAGAGGGTAGAGGGTAGAGGGTAGATGGGGAGATAGACTTTGGATGGGTGGAGCCACGGCTCGATCTCCAAGCAGTGTCAGCGATCGCCTATAATATAATCGCATCGCTTACCGTCTGCCATTTCTTAGGCAACCAACGATCGGACACCATCACATTTCATTCCGCTCCCAGTCTCCTTCCCTTAGTGTCTCCCAACTCCCCCATGACCCCCAAAACC
>NZ_JANMZA010000067.1:0-13129 GCF_031382685.1 Chamaesiphon sp. OTE_8_metabat_110
CTTACTATATACTCTCGAAGCGGGGGAAGTTGGTGGGATCTTTACGCTCGAACGATTTGCCCCTGCCGTCCAGATTGGTGGAGCCGCTAAACCCGAACTACGCCCCCAAACTCGCGAAAAAAGATTATTTCACAGTGCCGATTTCAAAGTCGATCGGGTAGATTTTCACCCCGAGTATCAGTTGATTGCCTGTGCGGCGATCGCTAAAGATGGTACCGCCAATATCGCCACGATGCCAGTCAATGCCGTACATCTAGCACTAGCAACCGAAGGCGACTCGATCGATCTAGCTCCCAAATGGATTCCGGGTTTTCGGCGGGCGATCGTCTTTCAATCAGCGGGAATCGGACGCGATGGTACAGGACAGATTATCGAGCAAAAGCATTCGACGATCGAGCAATTGGATCTCGATCGGCAGGAAGTAATTACCCTCGCCAGCGACCCCAAATACGACCTCCTCAGCCCGCAAATGACTGCGGATGGTACTTTATACTATATTCGCCGTCCCTACCGCTCCCTGCGCCAACGCGTGCGGTTTTCGCAGATCCTCAAAGATTTCCTGTCAATCCCGGCGCGGTTGGTATCCGCAGTATTTGCCTGGTTGAATATCTTTACCCGCAGTCATACTGGCAAGTCGCTCCTCTCAGCCTCCCCATCCCCACATGTCAATCGCCACCAGATGGTAGTTTTGGGGCGCTTAGTCGATGTCGCCACGGAAATGGAGCGCAACAGCCGATTTGGCGATGCTGATTCGCCGTCCCTAGTCCCCCGTTCGTGGGAGTTGATCGAGCAATTTCCGCATCGCGAGCCAAAAGTCATCGGACATGGTGTACTCGCTTTTGATATCGGCGCAGAGGGTCAAATCGTCTACAGCAATGGTAGTGCGGTATACGGCATCATTCCTGGGGGTGTCGCCCAGCGGCTAGTCGTCGATCGACCGATCGAGCAAGTCGTACTCTTAGATTTAGATAATCATCTCAATTAACCTAGGTCGCTACCTCGTAACCTCAGCGGTTAGAAACCGCCGCTGGGAATGCAAAGTCCGCCTACGCGGACTAAAAGATTCAGTCCGCGTAGGCGGACTTTGCATCATCAGCCCCGATTTCAATCGGAGGCTTTCAGGAATCACCGATCGAGCCTTGGTAGTTAATGTTGAGGCTGGTGACTTGTCATCATGCCGAAACAAATTATTTTTTGTGTGAGTCTCGATCGATGGAAAGCACTGGATTTCGGTATCGGTTTCCCCAACTGTTTGCTGGATTAACTTTATTGTCTGCTTCGCTAGTTGCTAGCTCTTTTCTCTGGGCGGGAGCAATTCGGAATATGAAACGCGTCGATGATGCCCTGCTGATTACTGGTTCTGCTAAACGCCCGATTAAATCCGATTATATTGTGTGGAGGGTAGCGGTTTCCAGCCAGCAACCGACAACTCAGGCAGCTTATCAAGAACTCAAAACGCAGATCGCTAGAGTTCAACGTTATCTCAAAGATGCCAAAGTACCCGAATCGGAAATTTCACTCGATTCGCTCCAAACATCCGCACTTCCCGAACTGATCGATGGTAAGGAAACTGGTAAAACCTCCGCCTATAGACTCACTCAAAGACTAGAGATTCGATCGAGTCAAGTCGATCGTTACTCGAAATTATCCCAGCAAATTACCGAACTTATCAATGAAGGGATTACCCTCACTTCCGAGCCACCAGAATATCTCTACAACGACTTAAGTAAGCTGCGAATCGAGATGATCGCCGAAGCTACCAAAGATGCCAAAGCTAGAGCCGAATCGATCGCCAAAAGTACAGGCAATCGCGTCGGTGGCGTGCGGAGTGCCGATACTGGCGTCTTCCAAATTACCCCCCGTTACTCAACTGCGGTGAGTGGAGAAGGTCGCTATGATACCAGCTCGATCGAGAAAGATATTACCGCAGTGGTATCGGTTAAGTTTGGAATTGAGTAACGATTATTTTGCCCACATTCCGCACTTCAATTTTTCGCTTGCGTAGGGCGTGTTTGGAGCACCAGATCGAGCCTGGGCGGTGCGTTACCCTGGCGGGATAACACACCCTACCAGATGCGAAAAACAAGGCTTTTTAGGCAGCGATTTTATGAAGTGCCGAATGTGGGATTTCGATCGATGAGTCTAGCTGCAACCAGTAAACTTATCAGCTTCTAATCTTACCCAGATAGCAGTCATTGAGCCAGATTGCAATTGCTTCACCGACGATCGTTTTGCTACTTTCGATCGGAGGTGTGATGAGATTATCCGCTAGCGGAAAACCCCCAGTCCGCGTATAGATATTTGCCAATCGCCACCCTTGCCTGGTTTGGGATAGAAATAACCAGTGAAACTGCTGCAACTGAGCCGATCGATTGCCTGTATATTGAGTTTCGAGGGTAGTGATAAATACTTGACTGGGCGCAGCCTGGGGAAATTGCGGCGGATACTCGCGACTGACGATCGAAATTGGCTGAAGTTCGGGGACGCTGGCGGTAACGAGATTACTGTAAAGTTTATCGGTGCGGCGACGACGTTGTTGAATCAGTCGATTGGCGTAGCTCGGTAAATCCCGCACTAGGATATTTGCCAGACTATCCAATTTCACGGGACAGATACTCGGTGGTGAGGCGATGTAGCGTACCTCTCCTATCTGCGGCGCGTACAAGCTCTCGATCCGCGCCGCGCACCAACTTTCGAGATTCGGATTACAGATGGCAAGATAATTCAACTTTCAGAGTAAACTGTTTGAGTTATTGACTAATATTCTACTCTCAACTAGCACTCGGTTGAGATAGGGGATAGGGGATAGTGGATATGGGTAAGAGGTAAAAGGTAAGAGGTAAGAGGTAATTACGACTTCCCTAGCTCCCAGTCCCCCAGTCCCCCAGTCCCCCAGTCCCCCCGTCTCCCAGTCTCCCCATCCCCTATGAATACTGGCAAACTCGGCGAAGAAGTTGTCGCACAGTGGCTGCTCGCTCGTGGTGGCAGAGTTTTGGAGCGCCGCTGGCGGTGGAAACGCGGCGAAATCGACTTAATTGCGATCGAGGCTGATACCTTACTATTTATTGAAGTCAAAACCCGGAATCGATCGAACCTAGATGCGGATGGATTACTTGCCATCACACCCCAGAAACAAGCCAAAATCATCAACACCGCGCAGCTCTATTTAGTCAAGCATCCCCAGCTAGCTGACTATCCCTGTCGCTTTGATGTCGCGATCGTTCGCCATCAGCCGTAAAACCGCGCGATTGCCGGTCCGGGAGGCTGCGCCAACGTCGGCACGCCACTGCATAGCACGATCGACCTGGAGAGTGGCGAGTGCCTATTCTTGCTCGATTATATTACTAATGCTTTTGACGCATAAGTTTAAGTTTTGTGCGACCCGCTCGTCGATCGTGGGCAAATGATGCACAAAGATGCTATGCCAACATTGGCTATGAAATCGCGATAAAAATATTCCCAAAGAGATAATACACCGGATGAAACATCCAAGTTTGGAGGTAAACTAATTGGGGATCGTTATTTTTTAATAATTGGTAAATTCTAAGACAAAAAATGTATCGATCGCTACCAAAAAACCTGCCTAAAAATATACGGTAATGAAAATAAATACGCTATGATGGTTCAGTAGATTTACCGTTGTCAGCGCAGTCCCAACTAAGACATGATGCTGATAGTAAGTAAACCTCTACCTACCGATCGGTAGGTACATTGAGGCCGATGACCGAAAATATTAAGTCCGATCGTTCTTTCCGGAAATAGTTCGCGAGTGGCTGTAGTTTATCTCTAGATGAACATTCCATTCAGGAGCTACGTCATGAATAGTTATCTCCTCGATACCATTAATACATCTCATATTATGGGTTCTAATCTATCAACGCTAGCTCGTTTGCTGGCAACTAGAATAATGCCACAGGCAACTATCGATTCGCTACAGTTACCGAAATTCGACCCCCTCAAACCACTGCGTAATTGGTTGGACAATCTCAAAATTTCCAATCCCCGGTTAGCCCACAAACTTTGTAAACTGATCCCTTCTCAATGTCCATTCGAGCGCGATCTCAATTTATTTGGACGCACCCTCTTACACATTCCGCCGATGTGCAAACTCAACCCCCTCTATGAGGAAGTTGTGATGCTCCGATTCAAAGCAATGTGTTATCTAGCCGACGAATGCGGCGAAGACATTAGTGAATATTGCTAATTAAGGGATAGAGGATAGGGGATAGCGAACTAAGGCAGTGAAGTTCGATCGAGCTTGACGTAGAATAGAGAATCCAGCCTAAGTATCGATTCTACATATGTCCAAGCAGCAGTCGCCAGAACAGCCAGAACCACATTCGACACTAGCCGAAATTCGGGCGACCCGCCTGGTTAAAGCCGACAAACTCCGAGAGCTAGGGATGAATCCCTACGCCTACAACTGGGAATCTACCCACCAAGCTGCTGCACTTCAGCTCAAATACGCAGATCTGGCTAGCGGTGAAGAAGTAGATCTCCCAGTTTCGATCGCTGGACGCATTTTAGCTCGGCGCGTGATGGGCAAATTAGCATTTTTTAGCATTCAAGACGAGACGGGTGCGATTCAGCTTTATCTCAATAAGCAGCAAATTGAAGCAGGGATGTCAACAGTCCCCGACGCATTTAGCCATCTCAAACAATTAACTGACGTTGGCGATATTATCGGCGTCAAAGGCACGATCAAACGGACGGAAAAAGGCGAATTATCGATCCTTGTCAACGAGTATGTGATGTTGACAAAATCTTTATTACCGTTACCAGACAAATGGCACGGCTTAACTGATGTCGCCAAACGCTATCGCCAACGCTATGTAGATCTGATTGTCAATCCAGAAGTTCGCGACACCTTTAGAAAACGCGCGCTGATTACTTCCGGTATTCGTCGCTATCTCGAAAATTTAGACTTCATCGAGATCGAAACTCCTGTCTTGCAGTCGGAAGCTGGTGGTGCAGATGCACGTCCGTTTAATACCTACCACAACACTCTGGAGATGCCGCTGTACCTGCGGATTGCCACCGAACTACACCTCAAACGGTTGATTGTCGGCGGCTTTGAGAAGGTATTTGAATTAGGGCGGATTTTCCGCAACGAGGGCGTGTCTACGCGTCATAATCCCGAATTTACCAGCATCGAGGTATATCAAGCCTACGCTGACTACGAGGGGATGATGGCACTCACTGAAGGGATGATTACTACCGTCGCTCAGTCAGTACTGGGAACGCTGGAGATCGACTATCAGGGGACAGCGATTAGTCTGGCTGCCCCTTGGCGGCGAGTGACGATGCACGAGATCGTCAAAGAAGTGACTGGTTTGGACTTTAGTAGTTTTGACTCATTAGAGACAGCCCAAGCAGCCGTCAAAACTGCCGGGATCGGCGGCTGTGCTGACGTTAAAACACTTGGAAAACTTATGAACGAGGTATTCGAGCAAAAGTGTGAAACGACCCTAATTCAGCCCACCTTCGTCATCGATTATCCTACCGAAATCTCCCCCCTCGCGAAACCCCATCGATCGAAACCCGGACTCGTCGAACGGTTTGAATTATTTGCAGTCGGACGCGAACTCGCCAATAGTTTCTCAGAGTTAACCGATCCCGTCGATCAGCGAGAACGCTTAGAAGCTCAAGCCGCGCGTAAAGCCGAAGGCGACAACGAAGCTCACGACATCGATGAAGACTTCCTCACGGCGCTAGAATACGGGATGCCCCCAACTGGCGGCTTAGGCATCGGGATCGATCGATTGGTGATGCTCTTATGCAATTGTGCCAGTATCCGGGACGCGATCGCCTTCCCACTCCTCAAACCAGAACCGAGCGAACAATCTGAAGACACATAAATCAACGTAGGGTGTGTTATCGCGCCAGCGTAACGCACCACCTCTATCTAAAGACGCATAAATAAATAGAAGTAGGGTGTACCGCGTCAGCGTAACGCACCATCATTTTTTATTTTTACCCGATCGATCGAGCCTACCAATTCGTTTCACCAATTCTCGATCGAGCAGTGCATATCCTTGGGGGTTTAAATGTAACTCATCCAAGCGATACTTATCTAACATCATCCCGCGAGCGTCAGCAAGTAGCGGAAAAGTATCAAAGACGATCGTTTTGTCATCAGCTAGAGTGGCAATATAGGTATTGACTTCCTTAATTGCTACAGCGATGTCATCCGACCAAAAAGACTTCCGCTCCAATGGTACTTCGCCAACGGGAAAAATTGTCGTGACGATCGCGACAGCACCCAAACTCTTAGTTTCACTGACGATCCGGTTGATATTCGCCTGACAATTAGCGATAATTTCTTGCTTGCGCTCGGGGAATAAGGCAATAGTTTTAAGATCGTTAACGCCGACTTGAATAACCACGATCTTGGGCTTTAAAAGACGCACATGAGCTGAAAATCGCTCGATCGTCTGAATTGATGTTTGACTGGGAATCCCTCGGTTAATGAACTCATAGCCATCGAGCTGGGGCGATGTCCAACTGGCTGCTCTGGAGTCACCAAAAAAGACGATCCGAGATTTGGTAGAGTTAGTAACTTGCTGAAGATTTTGGGCATAATAGCTCAAGCCTACTGGATCTAACCGAGTTTGATTTAGCTCAAAATAGTATTGCTTGGCGCGATTGTAGAGTAAAAAGTTGATAAAAATTGAACTTCCGAGTAATCCTAATCCCAAAGCGATCCATAGTAGAAAAAATTTGCTCATTCAACTAGACCTAAATATCAACTAATCATCAAGATGAAACCGACAGCTACACTACTATTTTCTTGCCCAGATAGCCGAGGATTGGTTGCTAAAATAGCTAATTTTATTTATGCTAATGGCGGTAACATCGTTCATGCAGACCATCATACCGATTTTAATGCTGGGTTATTTCTCACGCGGATCGAATGGCAAATCGATGGCTTTAATCTCCCCCGCGAACTAATTGCTCCGGCTTTTGGCGCGATCGCGCAACCTTTAGATGGTACTTATCAAATTAGATTCTCGGACACGGTTCCGCGTTTAGCGATTTGGGTTAGTCGTCAAAATCACTGTTTGCTCGATCTAATTTGGCGACAGCAGGCGGGAGAGTTTTTAGCAGAAATCCCCTTAATTATTAGCAATCATCCCGATCTAGAATCGATCGCGCAACAATTTGGCATCGATTATCATTACTTACCAATTACTAAAGATAATAAGCAAGAACAGCAGCAGCGACAATTAGAACTACTCAAAGAATATCAGATCGATCTAGTGATTTTAGCAAAATACATGCAGATTATTAGTCCTGAATTTATCGATGCCTTTCCCAGCCATAATATTATCAATATTCACCACTCCTTTCTCCCGGCATTTGTCGGCGCTAATCCATACCACAAGGCTTATGAACGTGGGGTGAAGATTATTGGGGCAACGGGTCATTATGTGACTTCTGAGCTAGATGCTGGGCCGATTATCGAGCAGGATGTGGTGAGAGTTACCCACCGCGATGATGTGGACGATTTGATTAGGAAGGGCAAGGATCTCGAACGGATCGTGCTGGCGCGGGCGGTACGACACCACCTTCAAAATCGGGTATTGGTATATGGCAATAAAACCGTAGTGTTCGATTAGAGTGAGCAACATTTAAATATCGCTTCATAATGCCTGAAACCTAGCTGGTGGGCAGTGCCCACCCTACATTATCTATTATATTATCGGCCTTTTACCTCTTACCTTTTACCTTTTACCCTTTACCTCTTACCTTTTACCTCTTACCCGATTGTTGCAGCCACTAAGTCCAAATTCATCGGTTTCCAAGGTTGGGGTTCGATCGCTTGAGTAGCTAGAGACTTGGCGGCGAGAGAGTTCTGGAACTCTTTGACTGTGCCTTCCGTATGCAACAGCGACACTAGCAAACCCTCGAACTTGATATCGCCCCCAGCGGCTGTCGGTAAGACAAACTGAGGCTTGAGCAATTCGCACAGGGATAGCGTCGTCGCTCGACCTTTGATGACGGCACCGAGTAATGGTAGCTTGAGATCGATCAGTGGTGTAATGATGACATCGATCGCGGGTTCATTGGCGAGTGCTGGTGAGTGGTTGCCGTGGGGTTCGTAATACAGGCTCTGTTCGCCGCGAATGATATAAGCATTTTCAACTGTGGTGGGGCCGACTGGAGATCCGGGCATTGCTTTGATTTCGATGTCGGCAAATCGGTAACTTTCACCATGAGCGAGGGTTGTAATTTGCTCGTAGCCTAAGTTCTGGATTAATTGAGTCGCATTGGGCGAGCAGACGATCGGGATCGATCGATCTAAAATGGCTAAAGTCGGAGGATGAGCGTGATCGGGTAATCCTTGGGAGATCAAGATCAGATCGATATTTTCGGGCAGCGCTCGATCGACTGTTTTGGTACCATGAAACAACCAGGACTGGTTTCCAAAGATCAGATCGCCCACAATCCAAGGATCTAATAAAATTGTTTTGCCGCTCAGTTCGATGAGCCAAGAGTTGTTATCCAGCCAAGTGAGTTGCATAAAAATTTTAGATCTGACACTATTGTTTATATAATTTAACACTGTGCCGATCGAGATTGCCATGGGCTAGAAGTCTTCGGTGCGTTATCCTGCACAAGTAACACACCCTACCTGCTACATTATTATTATTCTGATGACGATCGAACAACCAGCGACATCGGCTTTACCATTACCGCCAGGAAAATCTGGCTTACCTTGGATTGGCGAAACGATCGCCTTTTTGACCGATCCGGATTTTGCCAATAAGCGCCGCCAACAGTATGGAGCGATCTTTCGGACGCATCTTGTCGGGCGTCCAACGGTGGTGATGAGCGGTGCGGTGGCAAATAAATTTATTTTAGCCACTAACTTTGATAAGTTTTCCTGGCGCGATGGTTGGCCGGATAATTTTAAGGAATTATTGGGAGCGTCGTTATTTTTGCAAGAGGGAGCCGAGCATCAGCGCAATCGGAAGTTATTGATGCCCGCTTTTCACGGTAAGGCATTGACGAACTACGTCACGACGATGACCGAAATTACCGATCGATATCTGACAAAATGGGAGCAAATCAGCGATTTAACTTGGTTTCCCGAACTCAAAAATCTCACCTTTGAAATTGCGAGTGTATTACTGATTGGTAGCGAGCCAGGTGCGGAAACGACCGAGTTGAGTCGGTTATTTACCGAACTGACAAATGGCTTATTTACGATCCCGCTCAATTGGAGCTATACGACTTATGGACGGGCGATCGCGGCACGGGATAAATTGCTAGCCCACATCGAGCAAGTTGTCTTAGAGCGGCAGCAGCAGCCCTCTCAGGATGCGTTGGGATTACTAGTCCAAAGTCAGGATGAGGAGGGCAATCGGTTGAGTGTTGCCGAACTCAAAGTTCAGGCACTACTATTATTATTTGCCGGACATGAGACGACAACTTCGCTGGTTGCCTCGCTCTGTCTAGCGCTAGCCCAACATCCCGAAATTCTAGCCACAGCTAGAGCGGAACAGGAGCGAATCGGGCGAGATACACCGATCTCGATCGAGAGTTTAAAGCAGATGACTTATCTCGATCGAGTCTTGCGAGAAGTCGAGCGGATGTATCCACCCGTAGGCGGTGGTTTTCGGGGGGTAGTTACAGAGTTTGAATTTAACGGCTATCGCGTGCCGAAAGGTTGGCAAGTACTGTATCGGATTCCCGAGGCGCATTTCGATCCGGAAGTTTATCCCGAGCCTAATTCTTTCGATCCGGAACGGTTTAATCCCGATCGTTATGAATATAAGCCGTCAGATTATACATTCGCTACTTATGGCGGTGGCTCCAGGATCTGTATCGGCATGGCATTCGCCCAGATGGAGCTGAAAATCATTGCCGCGATGTTATTGCGCCGCAATTGTTGGGAACTAGTACCCAACCAAAATCTCACCCTCGATCCGATTCCGACACTCCATCCCCGCGATGGTTTAAAGGTTAAGTTTTACAAGTTGTAGCTGTTGCCATATTTGTTAGGACAGTCAGTGCAGGTTAGGGATATTTGCTCGGCTCTAGTACCGCCAACGATTGAAATCGTGGCTCGTATTGCAAAGTCCGCCTACGCGGACTAAGATAATAGTCCGCGTAGGCGGACTTCGTATCATTAGCCGAGACTTCAGTCTCCAGGCTACCCCGATCCCGAACTCACGCTACTTAGCCGCCTGAGCGACCAACCAACCGCCGATGGCGACCCCGATAAAATTTGGTAGCCAGCCAGCCAAAAATGGAGAAATAATCTCAGCTTGACCAAAAGCGGCACAGACAAACATCAGTAAATAATAGCCAAAAATCAGCAGCACGCTCACCCCAAAACTCGTCGCCTTGCCAGTGCGCTGGGGACGAATGCCCATCACCGAACCCATTAACCCAAAAACCAGACACACAAATGGGAAAGCTAGTTTACTCTGGATTTTAACAGCCAAAGACACAATTTTTTTGCGATCGCCGCTGAGTTTAATTTCGTCGGCATAGTTCATTGCTTCACCGATACTCATATCCTCGGGATTTTTATCGACTGCTGCAAAGTCCAAGGGCGAACTGGGCAATTGTAACCCTTGACGTTTAAAGTTAAAAAAGTTGCTGACTGAGGCATTTGGTGAAATTAGATACACCGTGCCATTATAAAAGTCCCAAGTATTTTTAATAGGATCGAGTACCGCAGACTGAGCATTAATAATTTTACTCAATCCTTTATCTTGTTGAGAGCGATCGATAATAGTTAACCCGGTCATGGTTTTGCCATCAAATTTCTCGGCATAAAACAGCCACTCTAGCACCTGTTCTTTTTTGCCATCGCGATCGACTTCTTTAAAAATCGGTCTGACAATATTATCGGTATTAAATGTCGGTTTATCCTCTTTTAAAGCTTGTGATAGAGTCGTCGCGGCTTTTTGGTTGGCGATCGGGACGATCGATTCGCTAAAGACAAAGGTAATCCCCGTTACGATGACGCTCAAGACTACTGCTGGCAAAATTAAGCGATAGACACTCAGTCCACAACTCCGAAAGGCAATCATTTCGCTATCTGCGGAAAATCGCCCATAGGTCATCATCCCGGCGAGTAATAAGGACATCGGGAAAGAATAGACCACAAATAACGGCATTTTCAGCGCCATTACTTCGATCGCGACGGTAATCGGCAACCCAACTTCAGCTATTTTTCGCACGAGGTCAAATAAACCACCAATTGCTAAAACGATCGAAGAAAATGCCCCCACACCGAATAAAAATGGCAAGAGTAGTTGGGTGAAGATATAGCGATCTAGCACCGAAACACCTGGTAGTAAAACTCGCGAGAGACTGAAATTTCTCATGCCGATCGTGCTAAACTTAGAGTACAAAAAAACTGCTTAAACTTGAAAACTAGTACCTAAATAATATTGCCGCACTAAGGGATTAGCATACATTTCTTCACTGCTACCAGAGGCAAATACCTGACCTTCTCGCATGATATATGCGCGATCTGTCACTGCTAATGTTTCGCGGACATTGTGATCGGTAATCAAGATGCCCATATTGCGATCGCGTAATTTGGCAATAATCTTTTGAATTTCGGATACCGCGATCGGATCGACCCCCGCAAATGGTTCGTCTAAGAATAAAAATTTCGGCCCACTCATCCCTGCTGCCAGCGAACGGGCGATTTCAGTCCGGCGGCGTTCGCCTCCCGAGACGCGATTACCCAGAGTATGAGCAACTTTCTCCAAATTGAATTCGGCGATCAAATCCGTTAACCGCCGATCCCAGAGTTTGCGCGGCACATTGGTTTGTTCCATCACTAGCAAAAGATTATCCGTCACACTCAGGCTCCGAAAAATACTCGCTTCCTGCGCCAGATAGCCAATCCCCAATCGCGCCCGCTGGTGAATCGACAAACTCGTAATATCTTCGTCATCGAGCCAAACTTTGCCCCGATTGGGCTTTTCTAGCCCGGTCGCGATATAAAATGTAGTGGTTTTCCCGGCACCATTCGGCCCGAGCAACCCGACAATTTCACCCTGCGCGACTGACAGACTGACACGATTGACAATATTCCGCTTCCCGTAGGATTTATGAATGTTTTCGAGGATAATCTTCACGGGATCGATTGGTGGCGAACGGGCGCACCCCTGCTAACTACTGCTTGTTATTAGTGTCGGGAACGACATAGATAGATTGCACGGGCACCCCAGGTTTTTGTTTGGCGATAAATTGCCCTCGATCGATGAGATAAGTAATCGTCTCACCTTGGAGACTGCTGCCATTTTGAACGACTAGGACATTCCCCGACAGGACAATTTGCCTGCCTTTGATATTATATTGGGCGGTATTCGCCCGCGCTTGGAGCTTTTTGTCGGGGTAGCTGAGTCGGACATTGCCGCTGGCGGTGACTAATTCGGTTTTGGTATTGGCTTCTTGGGTATTAGAAAAGATTGTCAACCCTTTACCGCCTTGTGTGGGGGTGACATAGTTGCTGCGAACTTGTTGTTTGGCTTTAGGATTGGCGATAAATCTCCCTTCATCGATGAGATAAGTGACGCTTTCGCCTGCTAGAGTGCTGCCCTGTTGAGCGATTAAGACATTCCCCGCCAGCACGATGCGTTTTTGCTTGATAAAGTATTGAGCGAGATCGGCTCTAGCGCGAATGTTGCGGCTGGGATAGCGCAATTGGACATTTCCTCTAGCTGTGACAATTTCGGTTTGAGAATTGGCTTCTTGGGTGTCTGCTTGGATGGATAGTCCTTGGGGGTTGGGCTGTTGAGCTTGAACTGGGGTTTGGATCGGTAAGGACGGGACGACCGCCATCAGCGCCGACAGCACGAGCAGCCAGCGCCAATCGAGATAGCGATCGAGTAGAGAAGTTAAGCGTTGCATGTATTAAATCTTATCTGGAATTGGTAGTCCCGATCGACCGACGCGCAAAAACTTCATTGGGGAGTCTCGATAAAGACTTTTTTTGCGATCGAAATCCCTTGCCCTCACCCCCAGCCCCTCTGTCTTGACGCACACAAACGGGAGGGAACCTCCCGTTCGATGCGCCGCTGTCTTGACCCAAACGCACGCTGAGGGAACCTCAGCGCGATTTGGGTCGCTCCCAAGCTTGGGAGCGATTCGCGCA
>NZ_JANMZA010000148.1:0-2684 GCF_031382685.1 Chamaesiphon sp. OTE_8_metabat_110
GTAGTATCATCGCTGCCGCTAGCTAGCAGGCGACTGTCGGGACTAAAAGCCACACACCAAATCCAGCCTTGATGACCCGCCAGGGTTTGCCAATAGGTGCCATTGCTGCCATCCTGGATGTGCCAAAGTTGAATCGTGCAATCGGAACCACCACTAGCAATGATGCAACCGTCAGAACTGAATGCTAATGACTTGATATCATGGGCTGGATTAGCTTCATATTGAAGGCTAGTCAAACACTGTCCGGTATTGACATCCCACAGTTTGACCGTGCAATCATCGCTACCACTAGCCAAGATCTCGCCATCAGGACTAAATACCACTGAGTAGACCCCCTGGGTATGTTCGGTCAGCGTCTTTAAGCATTCACCAGTACTGAGATCCCAGAGTTTGATTGTGCAGTCAAAACTGCCACTAGCCAGCAGTCGATCGACGGGGCTATACGCAACCGCTTGTACCCAGTTGGCATGACCTTTTAAGATCGACTGGAGTTGGTGAGTGTGCGTCTCCCACAACCGAATATCGCCGTTGAAGTCGCCACAAGCCAGACAGTTACCGTCGGGACTAAAGGCTAGTGAGTGAATACTGCCAAAGGTTTCGGTGAAGGCTGACTTTGCTACATTGGTATCAGCAAAATTAATGTCATATAAATCTACATGCAGTAAATAGGCTTGCCAAATACACAAACCGGAGAAATCATAGCCACTCAAATCGATGTGCAAATGACGGTAAAGGTTAATCAGATTGCCACCTGCATAACCGCAAGTGTCGATAAATTCTAATCGCAGTTTAACAAGTAATCGATCGAGTTGATTTTTAATCTCCAGTTTCGATCGCAATTTACCTAGTAGTCGATCGACCAGCGGGGCTAAAATCATTCGCACTTGGCTTTCGCGAATATAATCTCTAGTCTGAGCCTGCATCAGCGCATGACTATTGAAAATATCCACATCTAAGCTAGTAATTTCTTCGCACACTAGATCGATAACTTTGGCGGTGACATATTCCATTACCACGGGTTGGAGGGTAAAGCAGCCAGCACTTTTTTCAATTAGACTTTGCCGATCTAATGATTGTAATGCGCCTAAAACTTGAGATCGCCAGCCGCTGGGAATGAAGTCTGCTAATAATTGTGAGATCGAGACAGCTTCGCGATCGATCGCTAACCAGTAAAGTACTTGTTGCTCGATATCGCACAATCGATCGAATTGCTGGCTCAATAAAGCCTCGATCCCATCACAGAGAATTACCCCCTGCTCTAAAAACGCGCTCACACTACCGTCAAATAAATCCCGAATCGTGGTCGCCGCAATTTTAATTGCTAACGGGTTGCCAGAGTAAGATTGCTGGAAGTGCTGCCAATCGCTGGAATCGGCTGTACAAAAGCCATTGGTAGTCCCGTTGGCGTAGCCTGTCTGCAAGACAATCGCGGCTACTTCGATCGCACCCAAACCATGTAAATCCAGCGTCCCGATCGATCCAAACTCGCCCTCTAACGGCATTAAGGTACTGGGCTTTTCCCGACTGGTGATTAATAAACAACTAGCATGATGTTCGGTAGCAATCCGGCGGAGCAGTTCGCTATAGCCCACATAACCCTCTCGATAACCGCCGTGCTGCTGGCTAGTCGCCGAGTGAGCTGGATGCTGAGCGAGAATTGATTCAAAATTATCAAAAACGAGCAGACAGCGCGTAGCGCGCAGATATGCCATCAATTGGGAGATCTGAGCATCCAGAGTATCCGCAGGTTCGGTTTGCTGTTGGCGGGAGAGAATCGCCATCAGTTGAAAGAGAATTTTATCTAGCGGCGGCGCATTGCGAAGCGATTGCCAGATAATCCGATCGAAAGCTTGAGTTAAAGTTGCTAGCTTTTGAGTGAGTTTGGCAGCTAATGAGGTTTTACCCATGCCGCCCATCCCGACGATCGAAATCAACCGACAAGGTATCCCGATCCGATTGCCCTCACAATCTACACCCAGCCATCGTTCCAACTGCTGGAGTTCGGTTTCGCGCCCTCTGAAAGTAGAAACATCGATCCGATCGCCCCAATAGCAATCGCGCTCTAGGGGTGAAGCTGGGGTAACTTCTGGCACCGCTAATTTCGGCATTCGATTCGGCAGAGCCGACACTTCGACAAGCTCAGTGCATCGCGCTGTGCGATCGCGGTGGCGACGCAATACCGCTTGCAAATTACTTTTAGTCACTGGTTCGCCACAGGCGATCGTCAACTGTCGCCACAATTCGTAGCCGATATCGCGGATGTAACCAGTGTCATAACCCACTTGCTCGGCAATGCGGGGATAAGTCCAACCTTCCCAGGTATAGCGAAATACTCGCTCTTGAAGATCGCGCAGACTTTGTGCTTGGAGCAGTGTATCCAGTAACGCTAAGGCTTCATCCGCTGTCATTTGCAACGACCCTGCCAGAATCTATTGCTTAATTTTAATCTGAATAAGCTCACAATTACGATCTACTTTTCCGATCTTTTCCGATCGGCAACAGCAGTTTTTCTCCGATCTTTTCTGGCTGTCAAACTAGCTGGGGGCGCATATTCTGAAGACATGGAGGAAATTAAACCCCCATTCTTACTAATTTAGAGGTATTTACCAATGTCTAAAAAACTGTTTGCAAGCAGTATTGCTACATTCGCCGCTATGGTTACTACGGCTGGCGTTAATATTGGT
>NZ_JANMZA010000113.1:0-14527 GCF_031382685.1 Chamaesiphon sp. OTE_8_metabat_110
GCTGATGGGTATCGGTGCGGCTCCTGAAGGTGTGATCTCCGCCGCTGCTCTGCGGTGTTTGGACGCTCACTTCCAAGGACAACTAATCTACGATCCCGCAGTTGTCAAAACTGGCTTGATCGGTGAAAGCAAAGAAGCTAACATCGCTCGACTCAAAGAAATGGGGATTACCGATCCAGACAAAGTTTACACCGCTGAAGAATTAGCTTGCGGTCAAAACGTCCTGTTTGCTGGTACTGGGATTACTTCTGGAAATATCATGAACGGCGTCAACTTCTTCAAAGGTGGTGCGCGGACTCATACTCTGGTTATTTCCAGTCAGTCCAAAACTGCTCGGTTCGTCGATACCATTCACATGAGTGGTAAGCCTCAGACTGTCAGCCTGCACTAGGGATTAGTGGATAGTGGATAGTGGATAGTATTTGGGAGTGAGGATTTACTAAATAAAACCTCTCAAATGCACTTTGTGCCTCTGAACCACTATTCACTATTCACTATCCACTGGAGTGAAGATCCATAACAAAGCATTTACAACTGACTGGGATTAGAGCAAGATAGACAGCGATTATATACAATGACTTAAGATAGCGTACCGTTAGGACGGCACAACGCACTTAGGTATATACTGCGTTGTCGGCGGTTACATGTCCGTAACTTAAATAACAAAACTCTAAAAATCCTCACTTTTTGAACGCGGAGCAGATATGAATATTGCTGTTATCGGTTTGAGTCACAAAACCGCACCTGTAGACATCCGCGAAAAACTTAGCGTTCCCGATACGCAGATGGAAGCGGCGATTCAAACCCTTTGCAATTATCCCCACATCCAAGAAGCAACGATCCTCAGTACTTGCAATCGCTTAGAAATCTATATCGTCACGCCTACAGCCGATCGCGGCGTTCAAGATGCGATCCAATTTCTGTCAGAATTTAGTAAGATCCCGCTCAAAGATCTCAAGCAGCATTTATTTATGCTCCTGCACAAAGATGCGGTGATGCACCTGATGCGAGTGGCTGGTGGTTTGGATAGTCTGGTATTAGGCGAAGGGCAAATCTTAGCTCAAGTAAAACAAACCCACAAAATCGGACAGCAGTACAAAGGGATGGGTTCGATCCTCAATCGGTTATTCCGTCAAGCTATGACTGCGGGTAAGCGGGTACGCACCGAGACGAGTATCGGTACGGGTGCGGTGTCGATCAGTTCGGCGGCGGTAGAATTGGCACACATGAAAGTCAGCAATTTTACCAACCATCGGATTGCGATCTTGGGTGCGGGTAAAATGTCTAGGTTACTAGTACAGCATCTAATTTCCAAAGGCGCGACAGATATCACGATCTTAAATCGATCGCCCAAACGCGCCGAAGAACTTAAACTGATGTTTACGGCGATCGATCTGCAACTCCAACCAATGACGGAGATGATGACGACGATTTCGACTTCGACGCTGGTGTTTACGAGTACCTCGGCGACAGAGCCGTTACTAAATGCGGCGAAATTAGAATCAGTCCTCGATCCGCATCACTCGTTGATGATCTTTGATATTTCCGTACCGCGTAACGTCCATAGCGATGTCAACGACTTAACCAATATCCAAGCCTTTAACGTAGACGATCTCAAAGCCGTCGTCGCTCAAAATCAAGAACGCCGTCAACAAATGGCTCAAGAAGCCGAAGGCATCTTAGATGAAGAAGTCGAAAACTTTACGAGCTGGTGGCAACTCCTCGAAACTGTCCCCACGATCAACTGCTTGCGCGATAAAATGGAGACAATTCGCCTCCAAGAGTTAGAAAAAGCTCTATCGAGATTGGGCGCAGAATTTGGCGAACGCCATCAAGAAGCGATCGAAGCCTTAACCAAGGGGATTGTAAACAAGATCCTCCAAGATCCGATGGTGCAACTCCGCGCTCAAGAGGATACCGATACTCGCCGGAAAGCTATGCACACCCTTCAGGTACTCTTTAACCTCAACAGCGAAAAACTTGGCGCGAATTCTAATGTTTAGGCGGTAGGTTTGAGAACTTATTGAAGCACGATCGCAGTTAAGTTAAGATCGATCTTGGCGCAGCCTGGAAACAATCGAGCCTAAAATTTACAGATAGACTCTGGCTTGACTGGGAAAACTTTGACAGTGATTTGATTTCCCTTTAGTAAGATATGTCACTAAAACATCGATCGTATATCGAGTATCTTTATGTGAAGATTTTTCCTGAAGACACCATTGAGCAAAGCTTTGAGGTTTTTGGGTTGGGGTGTTGCTGATACGATCGAGGCTGAAAATAAGCAGATCGCTCCGCTGACTAAGGCTAAAAGTTTGTGCATAAATGTCAGATGAATTCGATCGAGTTTAATTAGTTCTCCAAATTATTGGAGATGTTAGATGTAGTAGCGATCTGCTAAAGCGACTTGTTAAAAATAGTACTAAATTCCCGACGGCGAAGGATTTGAGGATATAAGCTAGATTGGGTTGTTAAGATAGACAATACGCGCTTGATGGTTAACTCAGAGTTTATTTGCTTGCAAACCGCTAACGATTAGTTATGGACATTTCGGCATCGATCGATCGCGCAGTTGGTAATTATTTCACCCATTGGCTGAGCGCACATCCCTATCTAGTCTGGCTGGGTGTTCATCCATTGTGGAGTTTAGGTTTAGGCTTGCTGACAATCTTGTCTGTATGGGGGCTAATTCGGGCGATCGGGCGGGGTGTCGAGCAAATCTGGCTACTTTTACTAACGACTCCCTTTAAGCTGCTTCAGCCGATTTTTGGCCGGATCTGGAGTGGGGTACGACGATTATTTGGGCACACTAAATCTAGTGGCGATCGGTTAGACTCTCAATTGATATCAAGTTCTCCCACCGAGCGAGTTGCGACGATCGTCGATCGCTTGCACTCGCTCAGTCACGAACAACAACTGTTATTACAGGAGCTTGCCACTTTGACGGGTTCGCCAACCGCAGGCACATCGATCGACAATATATCCGATACTCAGTACAAAAATATGTCAGCCAAGTTACTGAAATTACACTAATCTTCAGATCTTGCCAGCAGTCGCGATCGAACAGATATGTCATAATTTAGATATAAATACATCGATTGTGTAGCGTCTGTATCAGCAGAGTGAGTACCTCAATATTGAATCTTCGCCAACCTTTTACCGAAATTTTAAAATTGCACGATTGTAATTCAGTGGAAAGACTAATTAACGTCCATATCGAAAAGTTACCAGAAGGTTACTACCTAGCCACTTCTGACGCTTTACCTGGATTGATCGCTCAAGCTCCCAGCCTTACCGAGACTCTAGAAATTGCTCAAGATGTTGCCAAGCAACTATTGGCGGCAATGGCAGAACGCAACCAGCTCGTTGAAAACTTCCCCGCGATCGCCGATGAATTTGACTGTCCTCTCGTAGTAACTAGATAAGTGGGATGGGCAGGTTATCGGGATTCAGATATCGTGAAGTAGCCAAGGTATTGCGAGTCTATGGATTTGCACTCGATCGTCAAGCCTGTGGCTCTCACGAAATTTGGTTCAATGATGATAGTGGTAAATATACCACTGTCCCCAACCACAATGGGGATATGCCCGAAGGGACGCTCCGCCAAATCCTCAAACAGACGGGCATCGAAACGGATGATTTTCTTAAGTGTTCGCGTTAAAAAAGCAGTGGCACTCGATTGAAATCGGTGCTATTTGTACAAAGTCCGCCTACGCGGACTGGTTTATTAGTCCGCGTAGCGGCTTGCGCACGCCTTTGTTCCCCGACGGTTTGCGACTGAAATCGCGCTGTAGGCGAAGACGTGTCGCTAGACGGTTTCCTCGTGCTAAGCGTTTCAGTCAAGACAAGACAACGACAAGACAGCAAGACAAGCGGCTCGCTCCGGTCGGGTTTCCCGACCATGGAAGCGAGACAAGACAGACAGGCGGACTTTGCATTGTGAGCCGAGACTTCAGTCTCCAGGCTCTTCTCAACTCGTTGGCGTAGCCTCTTTGCTGGGAGAAACTCACGTTACATTAATTCAGAAACGCTCTTTTTTAATGTAACTAATAGGATTCGCATTTGGGACGCGCTAATACTCCTGGATAGGGATTGTCGGCAAATAGTCGATCGGGATGGGTTAATAATTCACGATCGCATACCCCGAATACTTCAGCTTCAGTTTGCGCTCGTCGCATATCTCGCAAGAAATTTCCATCTGGATCTACACCTTGTCCGATGTAATTGAGATACATCTTCAGGTGACTGATGCGCGATTTTGACTGGACTGCTTGTACCTTGGGCATCTGGTATAACCGATCGATATAATCTCGCACTTGAGCCAGCGTCACTGTAGACATCGGCTCGCCCGCTAATACTTCCCGAATTTGCTTGAAAATCCAGGGATTGCGAATTGCCGATCTGCCGATCATCACTCCCGCCGCCTGAGTTTGGGCTAAAATCGCGATCGCACTAGCAGCAGAAGTAACATTACCATTTGCCAACACCGGACAGCGTAAACGTTGTACCGCGTGAGCGATCCGATCGTAGTGAACGTTGCCGTGATATCCTTCCTTGACCGTGCGACCGTGTAAACTGAGTAAATCGATATCGTGTCGATCGATCGAATCCAACACCCGATCGAAATTACTGGTATCCTCGAACCCAATCCGCATTTTAACTGTAAATCGACCATCGATCGCCGATCGCAACTCACCCAAGATCCGATCGATCTTTTCCGGCTCGCGCAATAGTCCCCCACCGACCCGTTTCCGGTAAATTTTAGGTGCCGGACAACCCATATTGAGATCGATGCCAGCCACGGGATAATCGCTTAATAACTTCGCAGTCCGCACCAAATCGGGAATGCTCTCCCCAATCATTTGAGCATAAATCGGGCGACCTGTAGTATTTTCGGTAATCGCTCTCAAAATCGGTTTTTCTAACCGCGAAGTCTCATTTACCCGAAAGTACTCTGTAAAAAAGTAGTCAGGACAGCCATAACTGGCGATCGTATTCATAAAACAGACATCGGTCACATCCTGCATCGGTGCCAAAGCTGTCACGACAGTCGAGCGCCCAGGAGAGCTGAACGCAGGAGCAGGAATATCATTGAGAAGTATCATATCAACCTTAAAAACACGCTCACTAATGAATCGCAACCTCGTCCCCAGTTATGTCATCTACCGCGTACCGACAAGTCGGCTGTTGCTCCGTTTCTAGATCTGAATCCCCCAACCCCCTTAAAAGCGGATGCGCGAACTGTTCGGGTTCCCCTATGCGAGACAAGACAGCGCAACCTTGCAGCTTGCTCTTAAAGTCCCCCTTTCTAAGGGGGATTGAGGGGGATTCCGAGGGATTTCGCTTCTAACAAAAGATGTATGTACACCGTAGGTTATGTCACTGGATCCGCCGATCTGCTCGTCAACAGCAGCAGTAATTACATCATGCCCCAGTATTCTGGCTTAACTGAATCTTCGATCGCGAGCAACCACGCCGCCAGATCGAAACCCGCCGCTACCCGCCAAATTTGCACCTGGGCAAACTGTCGATCGATTCCCCGACTTATCAGCCAGCGATAGCTCCAGTAGCTCAGTGCTACCCACCGCAGATAGCGACGCTTCAGCCAACGGACGGGATTATGTCGAAAAGACTTAACTGCTGCGAACATTGGTGACAATATACAAAAAATTTAAGATGTCTTAATAATTATGACAAAAAATGTCGCAATTCGCCCAGTGTCCATCGAACACCATGGAGAACGACTCGCGATCGCATGATGTAGTTTAGAATAGGTATCGGGGAATCGAATGCGGATGTAGAGATGGCATTGTGAATCGATCTTCGTTGGATTAGCGTCTCCTAATCCTCATGTCTGACAGTTAACGTTTACGGTTAATATGTACCAATCTTCCGATCGCAAAAACTTTTTAGACATTTTACTCGATCCGACCGCGATCGCCATCGTGGCATCGCTCGCCCTCCATACCCTGATTGGCGCTGGTTTGCCCTTTTTCACCCAACTGGAACCCGACGATCAAAAAGTTGGCCCCACCACCGTTAAGGTCGTCGAATTAACTCCCAGCGAACTCCAGCGCATCCCGCAAGCACCCCCTGCCCCCACGCCCCAGGCTGTTGTACCAGCACCGACTCCCAGCGTCGCCCCCAGCCCAGCAACGCCACCACCCGCCACCAAAATTTCGACGGCACCACAGACGATTCCATTCTCACCACTACGTCCTTCTGACGGCACACTTTTCCAACCACCAAAAAGCAAAAAGCAAAAAGCAGCACCACAAAAACAGTCAGTAAGTCCGCTGTTCGATCCCAATGCCATTTTTAGCTCTCCGCCTAAATCACAAAAGCCACAGAGCCGAAAAGGTGCTGCCGCCACGCCATCGCTCTCTCCACCAGTAACGAATAAACCACCAGCCAAAAAACCTAAAAAAAAGCCACAGAGCCGAACAGGTGCAACCCCCACAACGTCACCATCAGTAACCGATCGATCGCCAGCCAAAAAACCTAAAAACTCGGTGACGCCACAGTCAAATGGTGAGATAGGTGAGGGGGGTGGCAACAATCCACCCGTACGGACGCCAGCAGCAAATAACTCTAATAATCGCCAAGCGCAGCAACCATCAGGAACCACATCAGGGACAAATACCAACCCTTCTAGCTCCACCCCAACAGTACCAGCCGACCCAGCTAACACGACGGGGAACAGTGGTGGGTTTTATGGTAAATATACAAAAGCTGCCAATATCAAGCTGCAAGATTACCTCAAAAAATATCCAAATCTCAAGGCATATCCACCAAAATCAATTACTCAACAGTACCCACCAGGCTTTGCTTGTCCAAAAGTTAAGCAACCCGCATTCATTGTGATGATGGTAGCCTTTGGTAAATTAAGTCAAGGGCAAGACCCGATTATTGGTGAAACTATTTCGCCGATCCTCGAAAATGAAAAACCTTACGTTGATGGCGATCCGGCTACCTTAGCAAACAAAAAATTGCTAGATACTTCAATGACAGCGGGATTTGCTGATGCAACTGAAGTAGACAAACGTCGCCCAGCTATCGATAAAGATAAGCCAGTTCTCTATTCTTATCGAGTGCAATTTACATGTAACCCATAAGTATTCGCCGAAAATAGCTGTCTCTAACGGCAAGATCGAGTGAAGATTGTCAAAATTTAACCGATGTTGCCAAATCCTAACTGCCAAGTAGTAGTAGCAAACACGATCGCCGCAAACAGGGAAAGCAAACCTTGGATAACCAAACCGATAACCGAGCCGAGAACGATACCCACGCCAGCCTTAACGGAGATACTCACGCGTTCGCCAATGGCAACCTGACGGGGATAGCACAACTCACCGACAACCGCGCCGATAAATGGCCCAAAAAATAGCCCGACTAGGGGGCCACCAACTGGCAAAGCTGGCAGCAGCCCAATGAATCCGAGCAGCAGACCGACGATCGAACCAATTTGACCCCAATGACTAGCGCCAGCTTTTTGGGCACCCCAGATTCCCGATAACTGCTCGATCGCGAAACACATTACCAAGACGACACTAGAGACAATTAACGAAACTGTGACATTATCCCAGTGATATAGCCATCCCGCGCCGATCGACGCACCCAAAATCAAAATTGGCCCAGGCATCACGGGTACCACAGATCCAATTACTCCGACGCAGGTCAATAGCAGTAAAGCAATATAAATTAGCGTTGTAGTTGTCACGTTAGCAGTGTCGGTTAATGGTGGTGCGATCGGAATGATAATTAGTGGCGATTATCGAGCGGAAATCGAACGATCTAATGCCTGTTAACCAAGCAAAGTCAATGCCTGCATGGCAAATTGTAAGGCCAAGATCGCAATAATCGGCGACAGATCGAGTGGACCGATCGGCGGTACAAATCGAAAGAGGTTGAGATAAGGATCGGTAATCGGACTCAAAAAGCCGACGATTTGCTGCATCCAATCAATATTTGGAAACCAGGTAAGTAACAGTCGAGCGAATAAAATGTAGAGGTAATATTCCAGGAACTTGGAAATGCTGACAATTAGGAGGGGCGCGATGAGAGTATTATCCATAAAAACGATCGTGCGATCGGAAACTTGCTGCACTTATTTTAACCGATCGACTGGTATTTATGGCTTGTTGGGCATACCGTACTAACCGACTCAATCGTGTCACCATCACTCCGATCTGCATCGTAATTAGCTATGAAGGTCGAGGGATTGTTGCGTTTTAATGTTTTCCGCTGGCGGTTCGGTTTGACGATCGAGCGGATCTTCGGCATTTTGACCGATCGTCGATCTGACTGAATCGATCGCGTTGTTTAAGTCGCTAATCTTATCATCCAAGCTCCGGCGAGCCATTTCCATCCGATCGAGCGTCCGGTTCCGGCGGGATTTGAATGGTCTTTTTTCGCCCAGCTCGCCTGATAATCGCATGTTGTCAGGATCGGCATCGAACCGATTGGCTCTTTGATTGGCGATCGAAGCTCCGACGATCCCGCCGACTACGCCACCGACCAGCGTTCCCAACCAAAAACCACCACTAAATCCATCGCGGTTACTCATTACTAGCTCTCCTCAAATGTAAAGTCACTATATCCTAATTATCCCCTAACTATTCCTCAACCGACTCGAATGGATTGACTAAAAAAGCATATTCCTCGACGATTCGATCGCCGATCAGATGTTCTTGGATAATCCGTTCGATGACGGCTGGGCTAGCCGAATGATACCAAACACCGTCGGGGTAGACAACCACGATCGGGCCGTGCTGACAGACCCGCAAACAGTTGGCTTTAGTCCGAAAAACACAACCCTGGGGCGCGTCGGGGGCATCGAGTTTTAATTCGCGCAGTCGCCGCTTGAGATAATCCCAAGCCACTAGACTCTGGGCGCGATCGCCGCATAAAGGTTTGGTTTGGTCTGCACAAATTAAAATATGTCGAGCGATCCGATCGAGTCCCAATTTGGACGCAGTATCAGCTAGTTCGACGGCTACAGATCGATCGTGCGTGGGATCGGGCGAAAGTTCAGTCATACTTACATCTTGCATTAAGACAAAGTTACTTGTGTTTTAGTGAATAGTGAATAGTGGATAGTACTTAGGAGTAAGTTTTATTAGTTCTTATCTACTGATGTACGACGTGAGCTTATCTATCTCGGTGCCACCGTTGGCGCAGTGGCTGGTGTAGTCGTTGGCGCAACTGCTGGTGCAGCCGTTGGTGCGATCGTTGGGGTAGCAGATGCAGGTAATGCTGTTGTTAGGACTTCGAGCTTGTAATTGCCACTAGTGTCTGGTGGCGAGATAATTTCGATCCGATATTCTCCAGTTAGCGGGAGTGTCCCTTGCCAGTTGAGGGTACTTTTAGCATAGACATCGACATTCGCCTGATTGGGCGCGAGGATATTCATGGTTGCTCCCGGTGGCGTAGTTGTCAATGTCGTTTTGAGTTGTTGCCCGACTGGTAGATTCAGACTAAATACTGTCGGTTGGGCAGCATTGAGTACGCCCTCTTTGATGAGGGGTTTACCAATTTCTAGATTCAGGGTTTCCGCTGCCACTGCTACGGGCGCTGAGGGAGCGGCAGGAGTTGTTTCTGGCGGCACGGGTGCGGGGGGTGTTGGTGGCACCGGACTGGCAACCACTGGTGGCAGGGTGCTGGCTGCTGTGGGCACTGGTGCTGGTTTCGTACCGCCGCCCGAGGGCGCGAGCGATCGACTGATGAGGAAAATAGGTAGGACGATCAGGATCGACGCGGCAGTTGCCGAACTCATCGCAATGCCCCATGGCGTACTCAAGATCCCGCGCAGGGGGTTTTGTGGTGGTGGCTGGAGTGTTCTCCCGGCTGGGCGGCTGCCAAGCGTCGATTGCGGTCTTTTGAGTCGCGATAATGGGGTCGCCGCTTGCCCGTTGGTTGATAATTGGCGCTCTGCGGTCTGTGGTAAGCGGCTATTTGGCTTCGATGGTACGAAAGTCCCTGACGGGAACTCAGCAGCCGTCGCTGGTACGCCGACAAAGTCCGATACCGATCGCAACGCTTGCGCGACCTCGATTGCCGATTGATAGCGGCTATTGGGCACGCGACTGAGCATTTTATTGAGAATTTTGGCAAACCACGGCGTCAAGGTTGGCACCCATTGATGCCACTTCCAAGTCATGGTACTTTTATCAATCAAGCTTTCGGGTTTACGCCCGGTCATCATCACTACCACAGTCACAGCCAGGGCATAGAGGTCGCTATTGGCATAAGCTTCTCCGGTTTGGAGCTGTTCGCCCGGTGCGTAGCCAGCTTTACCGACAGTCGTGCCTTGATGAATTTGGGTCGATACTTCTAATTGGGTGACACCCGCTTTGACAACGCCAAAGTCAATCAGAACTGGCAACTTATCGCGATCGCGAAAAATAATATTATCGGGAGAAATATCTCGATGAATGATTCCCATCCCGTGAATATGCGACAACACGGGCAGCATATTTTTGATAAACTCTACCGCCTCAGCTTCGGCAAAAGTTGTATTCTTTTTGAGGCGATCGCTCAGAGTTTTGGCAACTGTTTTCCCTTCCGCATATTCCTGTACCAGAAAGAGTCGTTTTTGCTCTTCAAAGTTAGCGCGGAATTTCGGAATTTGGGGATGGTTAATTTGATATAATACCTGAGCTTCGCGATGAAATAGCTCCTTAGACTTCTTGAGCGCATCGCGACCGCGATCGTTGGGGCTAAATTCTTTGAGTACGCACATCTCATCAAAACAGCCCGTGTCTTGAGCCAAGTAGGTACGCCCAAACCCCCCCTGACCTAACACTTTGGTCACGCGGTAACGCTGTTGAAGCACTGTTCCCAAGGGAATTGGTGGTTGCATAACCCGAACTTACGCCTTGAACTAAGGAGGATATAGAGTGATTGGTAAAACCTTTGAAACTGCTGGCTTTTCTCGAATCGGATCGAGTTACCATCAAAGCAATCGATCGTCAGCCAGCTATGTTTAATATAGAGATGATAATAACTCAGGTTGCAGACAATTTTCGATCTCTAACCGCTCTTATCATACCCTCGCATCAGTCAGGATCGTTCACCTGTGGTTAATAAACTTCAAATAACAATTTTACTTGTTGACGATGAACCCGCTCTGACAAACCCGTTGAGCAGACTTTTGACACGGGAAGGATACACTGTCGATGTGGCGACCGATGGTCGTCTGGGTTCTCAATTAGCCAGTGAAGGCAACTACAATTTGTTGATTTTAGATTGGATGTTACCACATTTGACTGGTTTGCAGATTTGTCAGCAATTACGCGATCGCGGCGACTCAACACCTGTCTTATTTCTCACAGCAAAAGATACGCTCGACGATCGGGTAATTGGCTTGGATGCAGGAGCCGATGACTATCTAGTCAAACCGTTTGAATTGCGAGAATTGCTAGCTAGGGTGCGTGCGCTACTACGGCGAGTGCAAACCGTCGATCCGAGTCCCACTGTATCGAAACTTCAAGTAGACGATTTGGAGCTAGATCTCGGCAATCAACTCGCCCACGTTCATGGTAAAAGTATCGAACTCTCCGAAAAAGAAACCCAGCTTTTGGGCTATCTGATGCAGCACTCCGGGCAAGTCCTCACCCATAGCCAAATTCAAGCACATCTTTGGGGGCAAAATTCCGCACCCAGCAGCAATGTTTTAGCAGCACTAGTACGGCTACTGCGGCGCAAAATTGAGTTACCCGGTTCGCCGGAGTTGATTCAGACAGTATATGGCAAGGGGTATCGGATTGGGGGAAGGGGATAGGTTTTAGGTTTTAGGTTTTAGGCTTTAGGCTTTAGGGAATATCCAGTAGGGTGGGCAGTGCCCACCAGCTAGGTTTGAGCCACTTTATCGCTCACAAATTAAGCACCCACTCGATCGAATTTCATTATTTGTCATTTATTAATTCGCAAGTCCTATATGTCTCCGATCGTCACAGCAGAATGGCTGCATCATTATCTAGAGCGAGGATCGACTCCGCCAATCGCGATCGTGGATTGTCGCTTTGCATTAGGCGACCCCGAACTAGGTAGAAAACAGTACGAAACAGCGCACATTCCTGGTGCTTGCTACTTGGACTTAAATCGCGATTTATCGAGTCCTGTGGGCATACATGGTGGGAGACATCCTTTGCCAGACGATCGAGTCTTAGGAGCCAAATTAGCGGCGATGGGCATTATTGCTGACACGCTAGTCATTGCTTATGATGATTCGCGATTTGGGTTTGCCGCGCGATTGTGGTGGCTGTTGCGCTATTACGGACACGAGCGCGTTGCCCTCCTCGATGGTGGCTATACTAATTGGGTCAAAGCTGGTTACGCTGTCACTAGCGATCGACCCCAAGCACAGACACCTGGCAACTTTCAGCCGCAGATCCAGTCAGATTGGATCGTAGATATCGGTCGAGTCAGAGCCATTCAAAACTCACCCGCACATCTGCTCATCGACTCCCGCGAAGCCGATCGCTATTTAGGTAAAACCGAACCGATCTATCCAGTTGCCGGACATATCCCCAGTGCCATCAATTATCCCTGGCAAGGTGTCTCTACGCCAGACGGGTTTGCTTTAACTATTGCGGAGCAACAACAGCGTTGGACGGCAATTTCGCAGAATATAGAGCCGATCGTCTACTGCGGTTCGGGGGTGACAGCTTGCGTGAATTTATTTTCGCTAGAACTAGCTGGCATTAGTGGCGCTAAGTTGTATCCAGGGAGTTGGAGCGATTGGATTTCTTATGAAGGGGAAGAAGGTTGGGATGAAGTAAGAACAGGAAACGGGTAACAAAAATTACCAATTTCGTTGACATTTAAAGCTTGGGCATAAGAGGCTGTTTGAAAAGGAGGTATCGCATCCATCTCTTCTCTAGTTAGATTACCAAACTTGTAAACAATAATCGTCGAGATTAAATCGATTATAGTTCGTTCGCCTCCCGATCTCTCGATAAGACTTCTTGCCGCGAGTGTTGCGGCTTCACTCTCGATCGTCGTCAACACCATCAAGCCATGTTTCGTTAAATCTAGTCTAGATTTAATGGATGATACACACCAGTCATTGACATCGATGCTGTTGGGTTTCGCCTTGGCTCAACCCAACCTACCACCCCCATCTCCCATCTCCCATCTACTTCACCGAATTACTTAAAAACATCGGAATAAATTGCGTCACAAAAGCTTGAGGATCGCGACTCCAGGCTTTTTGAGCGGCGGTGATGCGAACTTTTTGGAGTTCGGGATCGAGGATGGTTTCGGGTAGACGCGCCATCAGATATTGAGGGCGTTCCCAGAGGGGAAGGGTGTTAACGACATCCATCAAGTTACCGACGCGGCGGAGTTCGGCACCGAACATGATATCCATACCAGATTCAAAGGCTGCTTGCTCGATCGCGACGAACTTGCGTTTGGCTACTTCGACTTTTTGGCGGTGTGCGGGACTTTGAGCGGCAATCTTTGCGAGTTGGCGGTTGCCCCAGCGGACGTGCCCGGTTTCTTCGGGGAAGATTTTCTCGATCGTTTCGCGGATCTGGATATTTTCGGCGGTTTGGGGTGCGGCTTTGAGCGCGTGGATGTGGGCGGAGAAGAATTCACAGCCGCGTTTTTCGGTGATATTAATTGCTGCAAGTGCCGCGATGACGGCATCTTCGGGGGTGGTGTAAGTTTCCCGATCGATCAACCGCTCGAACTCATCGATATATGATACTCCAGGTGGGGTATCGAGAGGGCCGCCGAGATCGAGGAGCAAATCGGTGAGCCACATCGCATGGCGGGATTCATCGTTAATATGATGGGACAGATCCCGAATCAATTCGGGAGGATTGCCATTGAGCTGTTGGATTAATTCGGTGAGATCTTTGCAACTGCGTTGTTCGTTGTAGCGGTAGCGATTGAGAGTGATGAGGTGAATTTCGCGATCGCTGACAACACGCTCTAAGATCTCTCTGGCACTAAGGCTATTGTTAAATTTCCGAGGGTAGGCAACTGTCATGATGTTTTGGAGGGATAGTCATGGACGCTAACTTACGAATTGTAACGTAGTCTACATTTGAGAACAGATAAATGCACTACAGTCAAAATCGTCGATTTTAGCCGATCGAGCGTCCCAATCGCTGATAATATCTTGATGTCGATCGCAGGGTGCTAAGGTTAATGTTTGAGATTGCTAAGTTACGTCGGTTTGTGGTTTGTGGTTTGTTGGGATTGCTCCTAACTGGCGTGGTGAGTTGTCTCAAATCGCCCACCCAAACCCCACAATTAGAATTTTGGACGATGGAGCTTCAGCCCAAGTTTAATGATTATTTTAAGGACGCGATCGGTAAATTTGAGGCGGCTAACCCTAGTATCAAAGTCCATTGGGTAGACATTCCCTGGGGTGCAATGCAGGGCAAGATTCAAGCGGCGATGGGTGCTAAAACGGCACCGGATGTTGTCAATCTCAATCCCGATTTTGCGATTCAACTGGCGGCTAGGAATGCCTGGTTGAACCTCGATCCCGTTCTAACTAAGGGTGAAAATAAAG
>NZ_JANMZA010000132.1:0-2388 GCF_031382685.1 Chamaesiphon sp. OTE_8_metabat_110
TAATCTTTGACTAATAAGATGAGATTGGGGTCATCATCGATTAATAGTAGTCGCTTGCGGTCTTTTCCACCAACTGCTTTCATAATCTTCTGACTAAAGTTAACCGTTTGTAACGATCGATAATTTGTATTTAACCATCAAATTGAGTCGAGATGATAACTAATATTCAACTTATTAAAACAAAATAGCTTCAACAAGAAAGATATCATTGTTACCAGTGACTCAACAACGATCGCGAGTACGTTCACACACAATCGGTTGGCGATTACCAACTAGGATCTACCCGCAACTATCGGCGGCGGCGGGATAGTCTAACGATCTAAACCAGCTCATGAAACTTTTGTGGAGTCAATTCTCACTCGATCGAGTGAATGGAACCGGAGTGGCTTAGAACACAGGTGTCTATAGATAATACTCCAAGAATGCGATCGAGTGGTAATCATCTATTTTAGCTACTCTTAAGCTAGTAATATGGTGAGATTGGAGATTATTTGACACGGCGCTGACAAGTACGGAGTGATTAATGTCGATGGAGATCGGCTCGATCGTGGGTTGCGATCGAGAGTCGTAATCGATTCTTGGTGAGTGCCAGTCTTACCTGGCAATGCTGTACTAATGGAGCAACTCTTCCAATTGGTTCTGACTACACAGCCACTGATACAAACCTGCACGGGCGATTAATTCCTGGTGAGTGCCAGTTTGCACGATTTCACCCTTATCCATTACTAGAATGCGATCGGCTGTCGCGGCGGCGGATAATTGATGGGTGATAAACAGCACCGTCCGTTTCTGCCCAGATTGGGACAAGTTTTGGAGAATGGCTGTGGCTGTCTGATTGTCTACACTTGAGAGGGCGTCATCGAGGATCAGAATCGGTGCGTTTAGCAGCAAGGCACGGGATAGGGCTGTCCGTTGGCGTTGTCCGCCGGAAAGGGTGATGCCGCGTTCGCCGACAATCGTGTCGTACTGTTGGGAGAAGTTGAGGATTTCGGTGTTAATCTGTCCCCATTTAGCCGCTGTCTCGACAGCATCATGGCTTGCTAAAGGATCGCCATAACGAATATTATTCTCGATCGAGGTACTAAACAAGAAGCTTTCTTGCGGTACATAGGCGATCGCCGAGCGCAAGTCCGCTAAACTCAATTGATGAACGTCATAACCATCAATAAATAGACTCTGCTCGGGGATTTCTAATAACCGAGGTAAGGCATTTGCCAATGTCGATTTACCCGCGCCGATCGGCCCGACGATCGCGATCGTTTCGCCTGCTTCGATTGTAAAATTAAGTTGCTTGAGTGCTGGCGTCTGGGCACCAGGATAAGTATAGCTAAAATTCCGAGCGACAATCTGACCTTTGATGGGCGTATCTAAATGAATTGATGTCGGTAAATCGGCGATCTGCGGACGATTGAACAGGATCGCTTCGACTCGATCGATACTAACTTCCCCACGCTGGTAAGCTGTAATTGTGAATCCTAGCAAGGCAGTAGGAAAAATTAGATTTTGAGCGAAAATAATTAAGGATAAGAAGTCACCGACGGTGATCTGGTTATCGACGATCGCTAAGCCCCCTTGCCACAATAATACTAGCAAACTAATTGAGGCTAACCCTTGAATGATTGGAAAAATTGTATTTCTGAGTTGAGCTAATTTGAGGTTAGCTGTAAACAACTCATTGTTTTTATGGCGGAATGCTTTGCGCTCGTTTTCTTCTTGAGCATAGATTTTAATCAAAGCAATCCCACTCATATCCTCTTGAATCAACTCACTCAAATCCGAGATCGATTCTTGCACCGTTACCTGTTGCGTGCGAAGTTGTCCGCTAAACAGTTGAACGACGATCAACATCAATGGATAGACAGCCAATGCCATCAGCGTGAGCTTGACATTAATCGACAACATCGCGGGTAAAGTCAGCGCGTAAGCAAATACGATATTTGCCGTACTCAATACCGCAAATCCCACCAGCCGCATGATGTTTTCCACATCACTCGTAAATCGATTGACGAGATCTCCCACCGTCATCGTCACAAAATACCCCGGCTCCAAACTCAGAATGTGCTCGAAGATATCTTGCTTCATTTTGGCTTGTACTTGTCGCCCCACCCCAAAAATCGCAATCCGTGATGCCATTCTGACTATCCACATAATTGATGTCAATAGCACCAGAAAGATCGCCAGTCGAGTGAGATATTCGCTAGTAAATGAAGTTTTTAGTCGATCGATCCCTTCCCTAATTAACAGGGGAATATAGACACTCAAAGCATTGACGACAAACAGCGCACCAATACCCTGAGCAACTTGCCATCTGTAAGGATCGAGATAATTGAGCAGCTTTTGAAATCGCGACATTGATTAGGAGATGGGGGATGGGGGACGGGGAGACGG
>NZ_JANMZA010000171.1:0-7617 GCF_031382685.1 Chamaesiphon sp. OTE_8_metabat_110
CGCTGGGGATGGAGGAGCGTAAAATCGGGGCGGAGGTTTTTCTTACCAACGGGTACGTCATACCAAATCGTGTAGTCATCCTCTAAATTATCTTCTAAGCTTTGTCCCAGCCGCTTTTCTCCGCCTGTCATATCGGAGGCAGAGCTATTGAAAGTCGGGATAAGTTTTGCCATGTTTGAGCTGGGGAGTTGAAATGCTAGCTACTTGTTAGCTTTCCCAGATAATACCCGAAACGAGACAAAGTTCATATCTTTAGCCGATCTCAGCCATCTTAATCCCTTCTAAACTGATGAGAGCAATTCAGTTAGCGATCGTCGTAAGGCGATATGCAAGCCTCGATGTTCGGGCAGCACCGCAAGACAAGATATCTAACAGAGTTTAAGAGCGATCCCCGCTACTATCGTGATGTCATCGTTATTACTTATTTGCCACCTACGAGTGCATTTGGCATCAGGAAAGACATCAATCCCGAAGGCGCGATCGAGACTCCGATCGTATTAATCGAGATCGTTCTGCCTACAAGCTCTAAATTCTACCGCTGTCAGAGGGCGGGTATTATCGAGACGATCGATCGCACCACGGCTAGTCAAGAGTGGATACCTTTTTTCGAGCGGATTTGTAGCGATCTATATCGGGAGGTCGATCGGGATTTACTGAGCTGGTAGATTCGATCGCCTTCGTAGGAACCGTTAAACTAAGCGACCATCTCACGATAGCCGCTTAGTTTAACATTAGGAAAAATAATGTTTGAGGGAACTGGTGATGACAAATAATAATGCAGTATTCTGGGCAGGATTGATGGGTGCTACGGCAACTATTCCGCTCGTACAAATGGTTGCTAATGCTGCTACGGCTCCAGAAATTAACAAAATAGCGGAGTCGATTACTGTCCTCATTAGCGAGCCAGGTAGTCAAGGCTCTGGAGTCATTCTGCAACATCAGGGGGATGTCTACACTGTATTAACTGCGGCTCATGTGGTTAAAAGTAAGAATGTCGAATACACGATCGTCACGGCGGATGGTCGAAAGCATCAAATTATTAGTAGTTCGATTCGTCGCGCAGCGGTAGATATCGATCTAGCTGTAGTCAAATTTCGCTCTACTGTAAATTATCCAATTGCCAAATTAGGGGACTGTAATCTCTTGACTGGTGGGATGGCTTTATATGTAGGTGGATATCCTGCTGCTACCCAGACAATCACTAAA
This sequence comes from Chamaesiphon sp. OTE_8_metabat_110, assembly GCF_031382685.1. Lineage (NCBI taxonomy): Bacteria > Bacillati > Cyanobacteriota > Cyanophyceae > Gomontiellales > Chamaesiphonaceae > Chamaesiphon > Chamaesiphon sp. OTE_8_metabat_110. Next base: position 1,207 of record NZ_JANMZA010000171.1, read on the forward strand.
TCGATCTTCTTATTTAGGGAAGGTAAAATTTCCGCCAATAGTACGCAAATTTTAGAGAAAGGTTACTCGTTGATTTATAGCAATGATACTCTGCCTGGGATGAGTGGTGGCGCAGTGCTAAATCAAAATGGCGAACTAGTAGCCATCCACGGTAGAGGCGATCGTAATCTAGAAACTGGTGTAAAAACTGGCTATAACTTAGGTATTCCGATTAACCGCTTCGTAACAATTTCTAGTAATTTAGGCGTTAGCCTCGATGCAAAACTTTCGTCAATTCCGCAGAGTAATGTACTTACAGCAGGTGACTACTTGGCTCGGGCGGCTCAGAAAAGCAATACTCAAGAATCATTAGCCAATTTAAATAGTGCAATTAAACTCGATCCTAAATTTGCTGTTGCTTATTATAATCGTGGAGTATTAAAGCTTTTTAAGATTAATGATGGTCGAGGTGCATTAGCTGACTTAAATAGTGCAATTAAACTTGACCCTAAACTTGCTGATGCTTACAAATATCGTGCAGCAGCGAAGGATTCACTAAATGATTATCAGGGTGCATTGACTGACTATAATATGGCTGTGCAACTTAATCCTCGCGATCCAGTAGCTTACAGCAGTCGTGGTGGACTGAAGAGGAGTAGCTTAAATGATTATCAGGGCGCATTAGCTGACTATAATATGGCTGTGCAACTCAATCCCAATAGTGCAATAAATTATTGGATTAGAGGAGTTTTGAAAGCTGACAAGTTCGCTGATCATCAAGGTGCATTAGCTGACTACGATCGGGCTATTCAAATTAATCCTAAATTTCCCCTAGCTTATAGTGGTCGCGGATGGTTAAAAGCAAAGAAGCTGAATGATTTTCGTGGGGCATTGGCTGATTATAACCGGGTCATTCAATTTTTTCCAAACTCTACTGATACTTACATAGATCGCGGATTGTTGAAATATGAAAAACTTGGCGATCGTCCTGGAGGAATTGCCGACTTACAAAGAGCAGTGAAAATATTGAAGAAAGAAAAAAGTAATGCTTCATTGTATAAAAATATCGTTAATATTTTGAAAGGGTGGGGTGCATCTGTTAAATAATAGTACTTGGTAAGTTACTATCGCAAAAAACAGCATAAGGAAATTGACCTGCTATCAGCATCTATGAAACATGCTCACAGGTATGGCTGCTACCCCAGAGCGAGGTACCGATAAATACACTTATCGGTACCTCAACCATCCCCACCTATCTGAGATCGCCTCCTCAATTCCGGCTTCTAGTTAATGAAAAATCGAGCCAGAGCTACTGATATCTCACCGCTACGAACGAACATCTGCTGTTTGAGAATCTAACTAATGACTGGCAATGAGTGTAGCTAAGTGAGCAAAAGCGAGATTATCTGTTGCAGTCGCAGTTTAGATAATTTTCCGAGCGATCTCATCAATGTTCAGGCAATCTTTTTTGAGGTTTGACTTGATTTGCGGTAGGCGCGGACGATTAATCGGATAATTTGCTGGGATTTATAGCAGGGACAGTAAGATTGTATTGGTGCGTGCAAATGTTGCTAGCACTGGTTTTAAAATAACAAGGGTGTGATAATGTTTCTTTTCACATCCTTAATTCATCCCCCGATCGAACCTGGATGGCTGGCTTACCTACGGTAGGCTACGCCAACGACAACGTTCCAAATTCTCATCTAATTTTCAGCACGATAACTATCGAATGATTAATGCACTCGATCGCAAAAACACCTTCAACTATTCACCATCAAAATAATCCAAATCCAGACGTTTGATTTGATATTCAGACACAACTGAAACACCGAGATTTACCTCAATCGCGTATTCGGCTAGCTGTGCCCCGTCGATGAGGACGACCTTCACATTCGCAGGTAAATAAGACTTGGCTTGTTCTGAGAACTTTGAGGTCGTAATGAAGATGCCTTTGCGCGCACCCTTACCCGCTAAGGCACCGACAAACTGTTGAATTTCAGGGCGACCGACGGTATTATTCCAGCGTTTTGCTTGGATATAGATCGCATCCAAACCGAGCCTGTCTTCCTTAATAATTCCATCGATTCCTTCGTCCCCTGTCTTGCCAATTGCCATCCCTGCATCTACTAGAGAACCCCCGTAACCCATTTTGACCAAAAGTTCGATAACTAGTTGCTCGAAGAAGGCTGGAGAGGCTGTTTTAATCCGTTCTAGGAGTTCTTGGGCGAGATTCTGGCGGAGTTGGCGATAGGCTGATTCGATCGTCTCGTCGGGGGTTTGTTCTAGTGGGGAACTGGAGGTTTCAGTAGCAGGAGAAGTAGCGGCACCGATAAAATCCAGGCATTCAGGGAATTGCTTGAGGTACTTAACATCAATTCGAGATGGTTTCTGGGTGAGGATATCTAAGCCTCTGGGGGTAATCTGAAACTTGCCACGAGCGGGATAAGCCAGTAAGCCTGCTTTTTTGAGGTATGTAACCGCCCAACCAACGCGGTTGTCAAATCTTGCTTGTTTGCCAGATGGCAGTAGTTCTTTGCGTTCGGTGTCGGTGAGATTAAAGTGGGTAGCTGCTAGATGCTCAATTGTCTCGGATAATTTATGCTCTTTGCCATCGCTAGCAAGTTCGATGAGGGGCAGCATAATTGACTGGAAATCGGGGATAGACATGGAAAACGATAAAACATACTCAAGAGTTATCATTCCCCCTTTTCTGGACGTAATTGAATGTTTTTCGAGTTCGATCGATCCGCATATCCATCGCTAAATGGACTGATTTAGCTGCGAAACCCCATTTATGCCTGTGTTCCACATACCAACTGAATCGATAGCCCTCACGGCGAAAATAGATAGCTCTGAAAGGATCTTTGTTGGTGTGTGCTTTGGTATCAATCGAACAATCCGAACCATTGGGTTTTCGATCGAATAGGCAGGGGATACATTCGGGACGATCGCGGCACAGCAGCCAGAAAGCAATAACTACCATGTTCGGTTTCCTTGGCACTCACCAGTAGAAATACTCTCGATCGCACTCTTGACTCGTGGCAAAACATTTCTGAGGTAGAGGCAACTACTACAGGAATTGGCCGACCTTTTGCTCGATCGGTTCAAGCCCGAGCGCCTGTGGTTTTTACTAAGCCTGCAATTAACACACGATCGCGCCTGGAAATCAGCATGTATTTTATTGTCGTGAAAATATTGCAACTATGCCTGTTAGTTATTGATTTTTTGGGTTAGGTGGTGTTGAGCAAATCAGATTAGCTCGAAAAACTTCAATTTAATTATTCTAAGAGTATGTTTAATTTTTAAAAGCGTAGTTATTTTTTGTAAATACATTCAATTTCAGTAAGCGTTGTGAATTCATACTAGCGTATGCACAAAAAAACAAACGTGTTTGTTTATGCAGTAATAAAGTTTGCGACAAATTGAAAAAAATCGCTCGAAAGATAGTGAGTGAGTGAGGACGATCTCGAAACTACTCGCAAGCGCGATCGAAAGTGAGGATTCGAGCAAAAAAAGTGAGGGTTAAGATCGAGAGCGACGATTCGAGTGAGAGATAAATGCTAGCAGCCAGATCCAAAAGGAAGGCTTATCGTCGAACTTGGAGAGGGATTGGGCGGTAGCGGTAATCGGCGCGGATTTGGGTTCGAGCCATTGCAATTCAACCTCATCCAGAATTTGGGACATTTCTGGGGTGACTCGATTATCCACTTCCGGCTCGACAGGGTGTGAATCTTCCACATCTCCATTCATCAACTCATCCAAATATTCCTCGACAGTCATTCCTTTGAGCCGAGCTTGGATTTTGGCACGGGCGAACAGTCGTTTTGGGAGTCTGAGCGATTGCTTTTCTTCGTAGTCTGGATCGAGTGCTTTTTCAATGGCATTAGCGGTGATTTTTTCTGGTGTGGTATTTGCAACTAATGACCCCCAGATTTGTTCTAAGATTGGATGATCTTGGTAATAGCCTGTTTCGAGCTTTTTGGCTTTAGTTAATACCGCCGCTTGGGAGTAATTTCTTGGCAAGATCTCAAATCCAGAATCAGCTAGATACATGGCTGTGTCGGCAGCTTCGATATAGCTGTTGGCTTGCCAGACGGTGAGCTTGAGCTTTTGTCGGCAAAACTGGGCGAAGGTTTTCAATTTGTCTTGGCAGTATTTATACGCACATTCATTACGGATTTTTTCGAGGATTAATCCGAATTTGATATAGGCATATTGAGCCGATGCCACGACTCGATTGCCCTCATTCCAGCCATCGATATCTTTGAAGTTGAGAACGAATAAGTCTGCTTTCCATTCTTCGATGAGATCGAGCATATGGCTTTCGATCGATCGTTCGGCGATTGTTTCCATGTCAAAATTAGCCCTAACTGGGGCGGCGATCTGGTTTATTGCTCAAATTAGTCCTTAATTCTTCATCGCTAGTGCGATCGCGGTCGCTTTCCGATTCACAATTAAGTTAGGAGTTTAATTGGAGAATGGCGACTTCATTACTATAGCACGAATAAGATAAATTTATCTCATTTAAGAGATTTATTAATCTCGCTAGGATGTACTTGAAGTAGCCAACATAGGCTAATGAGCAATGGAGGTAAGGTATTGAACGAATTAATTAGAAGACGTGGGTTCCGGCTTTCGGCTGTAGCTTCCGCGATCGATGTCGATCGTCAGACTATTTCTAGATGGACTGATAACGCACCGATTGGTAAGCTGATTAAATTATCGAGATTTACGGGGATTCCCATCCTGGAGGTGATTAGCTGTTTCGACACAGAAGACGAATCAGCTTCAACAACTGCCGAAATCCAGAGTAGGGGAAATTCATGAGTTGCCGGATCGATCGAACAACGTTATAAAGATGCCATAGAGAGGGCAAAGCAATGAATACAGAACCTAAATCCATAGATGGCAGTGGCAATGTATTTGCCGATCTAGAATTAGATGATGCTGATGAACTATTTACTAGCGGTAAAATTGGTGTCCAAGTCATCCGTCTGTTGAATAGACGTAATTTAAAACAGCGAGAAATTGGAGAACTTTTAGGTATCTCTCAGCCAGAAGTATCTCATTTAATGAATGGTGAGTTTCAACGTTTTAGTGATGGTAAATTAATTAATTTTCTCAAACGACTAGATGCCAAGGTTACACTATATATCCAAGATCGAAATCTCACAAATGAATCGAGTGAGACATTAGTATTATTGTAGTTATAAAATATCCAATTATAGAATACAATTAAATTTTCACACTCTCACACTAAATGTAAAGTAAAATGAACATTCACAAAAGAATAAGTGATTCTCTATCGGATACCCTCCTAAATCGGCAGATCGTGCATAGCGATCCAGATATTATGACGGGTACTCCTGTATTTATAGGTACTCGTATACCGCTCCAAACTCTATTTGATTATCTTGAAGGTGAGGAGGGTTTTAACGAATTTTCAGAAGATTTCCCACACCTAAAGATTCCCGCGATTCAAGTTTTAGAAACTATCGACAGGCTTGTTTAACCCTCACTATGCTTATGACTGGAGCGCTTACACTCATTGATGACGATCTTCAAAAGCAACTGTTAGAAATTATCGATACAGCTAAAACATTAGTCATTCGTCAACAAAAATTGCAACGCATTCAAGCTAAAAAGAGAAATCTATCAGTTAGCTAAGATCGATCTTAACCAATGATATTCGATCGAGTTCACAATGCGATCGAATTGATTTGATATAATTCAAGCTTATTACTATCACATTTTGGTGACAACAGATCGGGCAGAAATAGCACAAAGCATATAAATATAGATCTAGAAATTAGCTGAAATTTAAGTGGTGGACAGTGCCTACCCTATTTTGACTTTGGGCATTTAATTCAATATTTTTTCTCGGTCGCTGTTAGGTGACACGCAAGCTTCGATAATTTCTCTAATTATTTCACTCGATCTCCCTACGCTCTGTGACACAATCGCTTTTTTAATTGCACTGTCGATCTCTGTAATCGTAGTTTCTTCTTCGGCTTTAATTTTTATTGTTTCACCATTAGAAGTTTTGATGAATATGGTGTGAGTTACTTTCTGCATAAATGTCCATACCACTCCAGCTACAATCAATGGAATACTAAAAGTGATGTTGAAAATAGCGGCGTTATAGATGACTGTCGTTAATTGTTGCTTATCAAAATAGGCAGCAATTAACGATGCAATCAACGACCAACCGCCCAATCCTACTAGCTTTGCAGACCAGGTTAGATTCTTAGTTTCAATTGAGACAATGTGTGAAATAGCATATGTCTTTCTGGCGTTGCTGGATTAAGGTATGATTAACAGCGATCGAGAGTAGAAATCAGCAGCCAGTAGAGGAGGTAGAATGATGGAATGTCCTGTGCTTGGGTCGGTTGCATGGACGGGGAACCCGTCCGCACCGACTCCGCAATGTAA